>NZ_JAOCLR010000013.1:0-138815 GCF_029845405.1 Pigmentiphaga sp. GD03639 | reverse complement strand
AGCGCGACGATGTTGACGATCTTGATCAGCGGGTTCACCGCCGGTCCGGCCGTGTCCTTGTAGGGGTCGCCCACGGTGTCGCCGGTGACGGCGGCCTTGTGGGCCTCGGAGCCCTTGCCGCCGTGGTGGCCTTCCTCGATGTATTTCTTGGCGTTGTCCCAGGCGCCGCCGCCGGTGCACATGGAAATGGCGACGAACAGCCCGGTCACGATGGCGCCCATCAGCATGCCGCCCACCGCCATGCGCGCCGACTCGCCGCCCATCAGCACGCCGATGACCAGGGCCAGAACGATGGGCACCACCACGGGCAGCGCCGAGGGCACCATCATTTCCTTGATGGCGGCCTTGGTCAGCATGTCCACCGCCTTGCCATATTCTGGCTTGCCGGTGCCTTCCATGATGCCGGGGATCTCGGTGAACTGGCGCCGGACCTCGACCACCACCGATCCCGCGGCGCGGCCCACGGCTTCCATCGCCATCGCCGCGAACAGGAAGGGAATGAGGCCGCCCACGAACAGGCCGATGATGACGGCCGGCTCGGCCAGCGAGAAATCGACGTTCTTGCCGAGATGGTCGAGCGCGTGGGTGAAGTCGGCGAACAGCACCAGCGCGGCCAGGCCGGCCGAGCCGATGGCGTAGCCCTTGGTGACCGCCTTGGTGGTGTTGCCCACCGCGTCCAGCGGATCGGTGATGTTGCGCACCGATTCGGGCATCTGCGCCATCTCGGCGATGCCGCCGGCGTTGTCGGTGATGGGACCGTAGGCATCCAGCGCGACGATGATGCCGGCCATGGACAGCATGGCGGTGGCCGCGACGGCGATGCCGTACAGGCCCGCCAGCGTATAGGCGGCGTAGATGGCCAGGCAGACCAGGATCACGGGCGCGGCGGTGGACTTCATCGAGACCGCCAGGCCGGCGATGATGTTGGTGCCGTGTCCGGTGGTCGAGGCCTGCGCCACGTAGCGCACCGGCTTGTATTCGGTGCCGGTGTAGTACTCGGTGATCCAGACGATCAGGCCGGTCAGCACCAGGCCCACCACCGTGCAGCCGTAGAGCCGGCCCAGGCTGTTGCCGTCGTCCAGCGGGGTGCCGGCGAACACCCAGGCCGTCAGCGGGTAGAACACCACCAGCGCCAGGATGCCCGCCACCGCCAGGCCCCGGTACAGTGCGCTCATGATGCGCTTGCCGGGGCTGGCCTTGACCGCCATGCAGCCCAGGATCGAGGCGATGATGGAGAAACCGCCCAGGACCAGCGGGTAGATCACCGCCTGCAGCGGCGCCACCTCGATCACCAGCGAGCCCAGCAGCATGGTGGCCACGATGGTGACGGCATAGGTCTCGAACAGGTCCGCCGCCATGCCGGCGCAGTCGCCCACGTTGTCGCCGACGTTGTCGGCGATGACGGCGGGATTGCGCGGATCGTCCTCGGGGATGCCGGCCTCGACCTTGCCCACCAGGTCGGCGCCCACGTCGGCGCCCTTGGTGAAGATGCCGCCACCCAGCCGGGCGAAGATGGAAATCAGCGAGGAGCCGAAGGCCAGGCCGATCAGGGGCTGCAACTGCTCGTGCAGCCCGGCGCCTTCGGCGCCCGACAGGTTGGTGCCCAGCAATACCCACAGCAGCACGGTGATGCCGGTCAGCCCCAGGCCCACCACCAGCATGCCGGTGATGGCGCCGCCGCGGAAGGCGACGGTCAGGGCTTCGTTCAAGCCCCGGGTGGCAGCCTGGGCGGTACGCACGTTGGCGCGCACCGAGACGTTCATGCCTATGAAGCCCGCGGCGCCGGAAAGCACGGCGCCCACTGCGAAGCCCAGCGCGCACGGCCAGCCCAGGCCGGGCACGAGGCCGATGACGATGAACAGCACCACGCCGACGATGGCGATGGTCGTGTACTGACGGGCGAGATAGGCTTGAGCGCCCTGCTGCACGGCCGTCGCGATTTCCACCATGCGGGTATTCCCGCTTTCCTGCTTGAGGATCCAGAAGGTGGAAATCGCGCCGAACGCCACGGCCAGAAGGCCGCATACGAGCGCGAATGACAGACCGGTTGCCATGCAACTCCTCCTTTTGTTCAACTACGAAAGTTTCAAAAACTACCGAGCAAACAAAAAACAGTGCAAGACATCCCCGATCCAGGGCACAGCGGATCCGGCTTTGCCGGTCCGCCAGTGCCGCCCCTGGGGGCGCGCGTAAGCGCGTAGGGGGGGCTTTATTTCAGCGCATCGAACAGGCGGGTCTTGATCTCGTCGACCGAGCCGACGCCGGAGATCTTGCGGTAGCGGGGCGCCTTCGCGTCGCCTTCGGCGGCCCACTGGGAGTAATAGTCGACCAGCGGCCGGGTCTGCTGGCGATAGACCTCGAGACGCTTGCGCACCGTCTCTTCCTTGTCGTCGTCGCGCTGGACGAGCGGTTCGCCCGTGACGTCGTCGACACCGGCGTTCTTGGGCGGGTTGAAGCGCAGGTGGTAGGTGCGGCCGCTGGCCAGGTGCACCCGGCGGCCGCTCATGCGTTCGATGATCTCTTCCTCGGGGACGTCCACCTCGATCACGAAATCCAGCGGCACGCCGGCCGACCGCAGCGCCTCGGCCTGGGGGATGGTGCGGGGGAATCCGTCGAACAGATAGCCATTGGCGCAGTCCGGCTCTTTCAGCCTGTCCTGGACGAGGCCGATGATGATGTCGTCGGACACGAGTCCGCCGGCATCCATGACTTTCTTGGCTTCGATGCCCAGGGGCGTGCCGGCCTTGACCGCGGCCCGCAGCATGTCGCCGGTGGAAATCTGGGGAATGCCGTAGCGGTCCTTGAGGAACGCGGCCTGAGTGCCTTTGCCGGCGCCGGGCGCTCCGAGCAAGATTAGACGCATTGATGCTTCCTGATTGAGTTGGTGTTCTTGGCCTGCGGCGTTACCGGCGCACACACCGCTGGCCCGGCCCATCAGGGTCCAGGCCGCGAACTTGTCGCCGGGATGGTGATGAAGGCCGATGCGCTGCGGCATGCGGTCGATGTCGGTATGCCGACCCCCCTATGGCCGCGTGTTTCAGGCACGAGTGTCCCCAAACTTACCTCAAGCGCGCGGCGCCGGTCAAATCAGCTTTGGGCCGCCACCAGCCGCCGCACAAATTCGAGATCGGCGGCCGTGTCGACGCCCGGCGCGGGGGCCTGCGGCGTGACGTGGACCTGGATGGCATAGCCGTGCTCGAGCGCGCGCAACTGTTCCAGCGACTCCCATCGTTCGAGCCGGCCCTGGGGCAGGGTGGGGAAACGGCGCAGGAAGCCCACGCGATAGGCGTAGAGGCCGATGTGGCGCAACGCGGGCAGGCCGGGCGCGAAGACGCGCTCGCCGCCGGCCAGGGCATCGCGGGCCCAGGGGATGGGGGCGCGCGAGAAATACAGGGCATGGCCGTCGGCGCCGCAGACGACCTTGACGAAGTTGGGGTTGAACAACTCTTCGGGGGTGTCGATGGGATGCGCCGCCGTGGCGATGGCCGCCGCGCTGTGGCGGTCCAGCGTCTGGGCCACGTGGGCCACCAGCGCGGGATCGATCAGGGGTTCGTCGCCCTGGATGTTGACCACGATGTGCGTGTCGTCCAGTTCGAGCGCGTCGCAGGCCTCGGCCAGCCGGTCGGTGCCGGTCGGATGGTCGGCGCGGGTCATCAGGCTGTCGAAGCCGTGCGCGCGAACCGCGTCGCGGATGGCGTCGTCGTCGGTGGCCACCAGGATGCGGGATGCGCCGCTGGCCTCGGCCTGCCGCGCGACGCGGACGATCATGGGGACGCCGCCGATGTCCGCCAGCATCTTGCCGGGCAGGCGCGTGGAAGCGGCGCGGGCCGGGATGATGGCGGTGAAGTCGGCCTGATCAGGCATGGGGTGCCTCGGCGGCCGGGGCATCGGTCTCGTCCTGCCAGGGCTGGGCCTCGGATTCGAGCATGACCGGAATGCCGTCGCGGATCGGGAAGCTCAGGCGGTCGGCGCGGCAGCCCAGGAGGCGAGCGGCGCGGTCGTGGCGCAGGGGCCCCTTGCAGAGCGGGCAGACCAGGATGTCAAGCAGGCGTATGTCCATGGAGTCGGGTTTCCAGCCAGTCGAAGAACGCGGGGTCGGACAAATGCGCCGAAACGGTGACGGCCCACACGCGCGGGTCGTCCACCGCCGGACATTTTACGGCGTCCTTGTCGGTGACGAGTATGAGATCGGCTTCGATCGCGGCAAACGGCGGGCGCGCGTAATCGTAGTGGTCGGGCAGGCCCAGCGTGACGTCCAGCCGGACGCCGGCGCGGCGCAGCGTGGCGAAGAAGCGGCCGGGGTTGCCGATGCCCGCCACCGCGGCGATGCGGCGCATCGAGGCCAGCTCCGCCAGCGGCCGCCGTTCGCCGTCGGCCAGGCGCCAGGCGCCGTCGACGACGAGGTCCATGTCCACGGCGCGGACGCCGGCCGGCGCGGCGGGCAAGGGGGCGCCGGCGCCGCCGCTGCGATTCGTGACGATCGCGTCGACATCGCGCAGGCGAGACGCGGGCTCGCGCAGCGGACCGGCGGGCAGCAGCCGGCCGTTGCCGATGCCTCGTTCGTCCTGCACCACGATCTCGAGGTCGCGGGCCAGCGCAAGGTGCTGCAGTCCATCGTCGGACAGGATCACGTCGACATGGGGGTGTGCTGCCAGCAGTGCGCGCGCGGCGTCGGCGCGGCGGGGGTGGACCGCCACCGGGACGTCGGCCTGGCGTGCGATCAGGGCCGGCTCGTCGCCGAAGTCCGCGGGGTCCAGCTGGCCGCAGCCCACGCGGGGAGCGGGGCCGACCCGCACCCCGTAGCCCCGGCTGATCACGCCCGGTTGGCGGCCGCGCGCCCGCAGGGCGCGAGCCGCGGCCACGATGAAGGGAGTCTTGCCGGTGCCGCCGACATAGACGTTGCCGACCACGACGACCGGCACGCCCACCCGCTCGGCCCGCCGCCAGCCTGCCCGGTAGCCGAGGCGCTTGGCGGCGACCACGGCCGAGGCCAGCAGGGACAGGGGGGAAAGCAGCCACGACAGCCATCCGCCCGTCTGCCACTGGCGTTGCAGCACCGAGCGCAGGGCGGGGTCCGGCATCATCTGCCCGATGCCGCCGGCGCGGCCTGTGTGGTGAATCCTATGCGCGAGATGCCGGCCCGCCCCGCCGCTTCCATGGCCCGCACCACGGCCTGGTGGGTGGCCGCGGCGTCCGCGTCGATCACCAGCGAGGGATCGTCCCGTCCGGCCGCCGCCTTGCGCAGCGCCTCGGACAACTGGTCGGCATCGGCAATGGGCAGCGCCTTGCCGTTGAGCGCGTAGCGGCCGTCGGCCGCGACCGTGACGGTCAGGCCGGCGGAGGCTTCGGCGGACTGCGCGGTCGCGTCGGGCAGGCGCACGGACAACTGGCTGAAGCGCGAGAAGGACGTGCTGGCGGCCAGGAAGATCAGGATGACCAGCAGGACGTCGATCAGCGGGATCAGGTTGATGTCGGGCTCGTCGGTATCGAGGTGGCGGCGGAAGTTCATGGGCGGGCGCCGGGCCGCATCACTCGGCTTGCAGGCTGTCGGCCAGGCGGGCGGCGGCCCGTTCCAGGTCGTGCAGGCTGTCGTTGATGCGGGCGCGGAAATAGCGGTAGAAGATCATGGCGGGGATGGCGATGAAGATGCCCAGTCCCGTGTTGTACAGTGCCACCGAGATGCCGTGCGCCAGTTGCGCGGGATCGCTGCCGGCCGGCGCGTACGAGCCGAAGATCTCGATCATGCCGACCACGGTGCCGAACAGGCCCATCAGCGGCGCCACCGCGGCGATGGTGCCGATCGCGCCGACGTAGCGGTTCAGGTTATGGGCGACCGTCTCGCCCGATTGCTCGAGCGCGTCCTTGAGCGCGGGGCGCGAGCGATGGGCGTTGCGCAGTCCCGCGGCCAGGACGCGGCCCAGCGGCGAGTCGGCTTCGAGCCGGGTCACGATTTCGGGAGTGATGCGCCGCTTTTGTACCAGGGCCAGGACGTCCTCCAGTAGCCTGGGCGGGGCGATCCTGCTTCGACGCAGGGCGAGCAGGCGTTCGACGATGAGCGTCAGCGCGATGAACGAAGTGGCGATCAGCGGCCAGATGGGCCAGCCGGCCTCGCGGACGATGGCGAGCAAGAAACCTCTCCTTTTCGATGAAGGCGAGAATGTACGGGCGTGGGCGGGCGAGGGCAAGTCGCCGGCTCGAAAGTATCCACAGAATCTGTGGATAATTATGTGTGTAACTTGGCCCCGGGCCACGAAATATGCGGTTCTTGCTAGGATGCCCGCTTTTGATTCAGTGATCGGTGAAGTTAAAAAACCAATCAAATCAATGGCTTATAAGAAAATAATGCTGTCTGTGACAGAGAAATTACTTGACAACCATAGTTTTCAAGCCTGTGGAAAGCTTCTTGCCTGGAAACCCTCATGAATTCTGGTTTTGCGTCCGCACATGACGATTTTTCGCGGGGGATCCTGACTATCTCCCAGCTAAACCGCGCGGTGGCGGGCTTGTTGGAGCGCAACATCCCTCTGGTGTGGGTGCGGGGCGAAGTGTCGAATTTCACCGCGGCGGCTTCCGGCCATTGGTATTTCACGCTCAAGGACGGAGGCGCCGCCGCGCGCGGCGTCATGTTTCGCGGACGGGCCATGCTGGTGGGCTTCACGCCCCGGGAAGGCGACCGCATCGAGGTCAGGGCGCGCGTGTCGCTGTACGAGCCGCGCGGCGATTATCAATTGCAGGTCGAGGCCATGCGCCGGGCCGGCCAGGGCGATCTGTTCGAAGCCTTCCTGCGGCTCAAGGAGAAGCTGTCGGCCGAAGGGCTGTTCGACCCGGCCCGCAAGCGCCCGACCGCGGCCGTGCCGCGCGCGCTGGGCATCGTCACGTCCCTGCAGGCGGCGGCGCTGCGCGACGTGCTGACAGCGCTGGCGCGGCGGGTGCCGCATGTCCGGGTGGTGATCTATCCGGCTCCGGTCCAGGGGGACGAGGCCGGGCCGAGGCTGGCGCAGGCCATCGCGCTCGCGAACCGGCGCGCGGAGGTCGATACGCTGCTGCTGGTGCGGGGCGGTGGCAGCATCGAGGACTTGTGGGCGTTCAACCATGAAGGGCTGGCGCGGGCCATCGTCGCCAGCGCGATCCCGGTCATCAGCGGCGTCGGCCACGAGACCGACTTCACCATCGCCGATTTCGCCGCCGACCTGCGGGCGCCCACGCCCACGGCGGCCGCCGAGATGGCGGGCCTGCCGCGCGAGCAGTGGCTGGCACGCCTGCGCCAGGCGGCCCAGGACCTGAGACGGGCGCAGCGGCGCCGTCTCGAGCAGGCCGGGCAGCGGCTCGACCGCGCGGCGGCGCAACTGATATCCCCGCGCGAGCGCCTGGCGCGGCAGCAGGAACGGCTGGCTGCGCTGGTGCGCGGCCTGGGCGCGGCCTGGGCCGGCGCCCAGCGCGACCGCGAGGCCGAGGCCGGCCTGCTGCGGCAGCGGCTGATCGCCCAGTTGCCGGACCCCGCGCGGCTGTCGGCGCGGGTGGACGACCTGGCGCGCCGCGTGCGGCAGTGCCAGGCGTACCAGCTCGCCCGCCTGCAGCAGCGGCTGGCCTCGCATGCCGCGCACCTGCGCGCGCTGGGGCCCGAGCAGACGCTGGCGCGCGGCTACGCCATCGTGCGCGACGAGCAGGGGGGCATCGTGCGCCAGGCACGCAGCTTGCAAGCCGGCGCGCGGCTCGACCTGAGCTTCGCCGAAGGCGCCGCCCAGGCCTCGGTGACGGCGGTCGAGCCCGACCGCGGGCTGGTGTGAAGGCCTCGATCCGCGCGGCCGCCAGGGCGTGACATGACTGCGTCGCCCTGGCGCGTTAACCTTGCGTGACGCGGGGACTTCCGAGCCAAGCGGCATACTTGCCGATAAAATGCCCCCGCAAACCTCCCAACCAGAAGCAGGAGCTCAGATGGAACACACTCTTCCGCAATTGCCGTATCCCCAGGACGCCTTGGCTCCGACCATCTCCAAGGAAACGCTGGAGTACCACCACGGCAAGCACCACCAGACCTACGTCACCAATCTGAACAACCTCATCAAGGGCACGGAGTTCGAGAACGCCTCGCTCGAGGACATCGTCAAGAAGTCGTCCGGCGGCATCTACAACAACGCCGCGCAGCACTGGAACCACTCCTTCTACTGGAACTGCCTGACGCCCAAAAGCACCCCGCCCGCCGGCAAGCTGGCCGATGCCATCAACGCCAAGTGGGGCAGCTTCGATGCGTTCAAGGACGCCTTCAACAAGCAGGCCGCCGCCAACTTCGGTTCGGGCTGGACCTGGCTGGTCAAGAAGGCCGACGGCTCGGTCGACATCGTCAACACCGGCGCCGCGGGCAATCCGCTGACCACCGGCGACACGCCGCTGCTGACCTGTGACGTGTGGGAACACGCCTACTACATCGACTACCGCAATGCCCGCGTGAAGTACCTCGAGAACTTCTGGGGCATCGTCAACTGGGAATTCGTGGCCAAGAACCTCGGCTGATTCCCGTCGCGGCCCCGCGGGGCCGCCGCATGACGCGCGCTGTCGCAAGCTTAGGCTTGAATGCACAGCGCGCGTTTTTCATTGTTTCAACATGAAAGCTCGACGCTCAGTGCCCTGGCGCGACCAGGCCTCCATCACCGTGCGGCGCAAGGGACGGCAGGTCCTGCGTGTATCGCGCAAGACCTTCCGCTACGCGCTGGTCCTGTGCGGGGCGGCGGTCGTGGCCTTGCTGTCGCTGGCCTTCGCCTGGCTGGCCGAGATCGCGCTGGAGTGGAACCGCCACTGGACCTCGGCCGCGCCGTGGGCCGCGCTGGTGGTCGTTCCCCTGGCGATGGCGGGCCTGCGCTGGCTGACCTTGCGGCTCGCGCCTATGGCGCGGGGCAGCGGCATTCCGCAGGTCATCGCGGCCACCTCGATCCCGGCATCCATCGCCTCCTCGGGGCTGGTGTCGCTGCGGCAGGCGCTCTGGAAGATTCCGCTGACCGCCATGGCGCTGCTGGCCGGCGCCTCGGTGGGGCGCGAGGGGCCTTCGGTACAGGTAGGCGCGGCGGCCATGCTGGCCTGGGGCAGGTTCTGGCAGGAGCGGATAGGCGTCAAGCTGGAATTCCGGGCGAACGAACTGATCGCCGCGGGCGCGGCCGGCGGCCTGGCGGCGGCATTCAATACGCCGTTGGCAGGCGTGGTGTTCGCCATCGAGGAGCTGGGACGGGGCGCGGCCGTGCGCTGGAACCGCCTGGCGTTGTCGGGCGTGCTGGCGTCGGGTTTCATCGCGCTGGCCATCGCCGGCAACAATCCTTATTTCCATGCCGCGGCGGCGGCCGGGTTCGCCCAGGGGGCGTGGGGCTGGACCCTGGCCAGCGGCGTGTTGAACGGCGCCGTGGGCGGGCTGTTCGCCGCCACGATGGTGCGCGGCGTGACGGGGCTGGTTCCGGCGCGGTGGCGCCCCTGGCTGCAGCAGCATCCGGTGCGGGTGGCCTTCCTGTGCGGCCTGGTCGTGGCGGTGCTGGGCTGCCTGACGGGCGGTGCCACCTACGGCACCGGCTATGAGCAGACCGCAGCGCTGCTGAACGGGCACCCCGTCGAGAGCGCCTGGTTCGGAATCGCCAAGTGGGCGGCGACCATCGCCTCGTACGTCTGCGGCATTCCCGGCGGCATCTTCACGCCGTCGCTGGCCATAGGCGCGGGCATGGGCGAACACATCGTGCAACTGGCCGGTCCCGCCGCCGATCCGCGCACGCTGGCGCTGGTGTCGATGGCGGCCTTCCTGGCGGCGGCGACCCAGGCCCCCATCACGGCCAGCGTGATCGTCATGGAGATGACGCGCAGCCAGGACCTGATGTTCCACCTGCTGATGGCCACGCTCGTCGCGTCGCTGGTGTCCCGGCAATTCTGCCCGCGGCCGTTCTATCACGCGATGGCGCTGCGTTTTCACAAGGAAGTCATGCATCCCCACCACCGGCCATCCGCCGGGCCTGCAAACGCCGCGCCGCCAAGTGGTGCCCAAATGTAATTTTGTGAAGTCCATGCTTCACAATAGGGGGCTCTCACCCTCTAATAGCGGCTACGGAAAGCACGCACGAAGGCGTGTCCGGGGGATTTCATGGCAGACAAGAAGAAGGCGGCCGCCTGGGCCGCGGGCGTGGTATTGCTGGCCGCGGTGGCGGGCGGCGCATGGTGGGCGGGCAAGCAGTCCGGGGGAGGGGGCGGCGAGCCGCCCGCCTCCGAGCTGGTCGGCAGTGCCGATCCCTTCACATTGCTCGAGTGCAGGACGCGGTTGTTCGACGAGTCGCTGGCGCTGGCCGTGACGTTCTCGCAGCCGCTCGACCGCCGCCAGTCGCTGGGCAAGCTGCTGCAGGTGGTCGACCTGGGAGCGGCCTCGGGCGACGACGAGGCCGCCAAGACCCAGGGCAAGCCGCAGCCCGGCCAGGCGCTGCCGGAAGGCAAGCCGGTGGCGGGCGAATGGTCGCTGGGCGACAACCCGCGCGTCGCCTATTTTCCCTACATCCAGCCGAACCGCCGCTATGCGATCGCCGTACCCGAGTCCGTCAAGGGCGCGGGCGGCCAGGCGCTGCCCGAGGCCTTCGGCTGCGAGGTGGCCAGCGAAGCCATGCCGCCGTCCTTCTATTTCGCCAGCCGCGGGGTGGTGCTGCCCGCGGGCCAGAACGGCGGGCTGCCGGTGGTCACGGTCAATACGCCCGAGGTCGACGTCCAGTTCCTGCGCATCGACCCGGCGCAGTTCCCCCGGTTCTTCGAGCAGGTGCTGGGCGTGCGCCGGCCCGTCGCCAAGACCGACCCGGACGCCGAGGACGAGAGCGACGAAGACGACGAGTGGCGCTACAGCGGCAACCGCAGCCTGAAGGGCACGGTGGGAAGCTGGGACCTGGACCGCCTGAAGGACGTGACGCGCAGCGTCTATGCCGGCCGCTTCCTGACCGACGACAAGGCCAACCGCCGCCACGTCACCTTCCTGCCGGTCGAGGGCATCAAGGAACTGAAGGACCCCGGGATCTACGTGGCCGTGATGAGCCAGCCCGGACGTTTCCGCGACGAATACCAGGTCACCTACTTCTACGTCAGCGATATCGGCCTGCATACGCGGCGTTATGCCGGCCAGCTCGACGCGTTCGCGACCTCGCTCAAGAGCGGCAAGGCGATGGACGACGTCGAGTTCGAACTGTTGGACGCGAACGCGAAGTCGCTCGGCCGCGCCAAGGCCGACGGGCAAGGGCGGGCCGTGTTCACCGGCAGCTTCGAGGCCGCGCGCATCCTGCTGGCGCGCCGGGGCGCGGAGCTGTCCGTGGTGGCGTTGGCCGAGCCCGCGCTGGACCTGTCCGAGTTCGACGTGGGCGGCTATCCGTCCCGCGACAACAAGCTGTTCGTCTATGCCGGCCGCGATCTCTACCGGCCGGGCGAGCGCTTCGACGTATCCGTGCTGGTGCGCGACGCCGACGGACGGGCCGTGCAGGCCGCGCCCATCACCGCCACGCTGAAGCGGCCGGACGGCCGTACCGTGCGCACCGCCCTGTGGCGGCCCGACGCGCAGGTGCCGGGCTACGTGCGGGAGGCCATCGAACTGCCAGCCGACGCGCAGACGGGTACCTGGCTGCTGGAGACGCGGCTGGATCCGGCGGCCCGCGCGGCGGATGCCTCGTGGAAGTTCCAGGTGGAAGAGTTCCTGCCCGAGCGCATGAAGCTGGACCTGAAGTCGCGCGAAGGCGTGCTGGAGGCCGGCCGGCCCCTGAACGTGAAGGTGCAGGGCGACTACCTGTACGGCGCGCCCGCGGCCGGCAACCGGCTGTTGGGGACGGTATCCATCGAGCGCGACCGCTATGCGCTGCCACGGCAATGGCCGGGCTTCCTGTTCGGCGACTTCGCCGACGACGATCGCAAGCAGCGGCGCGACCTGGAGGAGACCACGCTGGACGACAAGGGCGCGGCGGCCGTCGCCGTGCCGGTGGACGTGTCCGGCACCGCCTCGCCCATGAAGGTGAAGGCCAGCTTCAGCCTGCTGGAATCGGGCGGCCGCCCCGTGGTGCGTTCCATCGAGCGCAGCGTCTGGCCGGCGCCGTCCCTGATCGGCGTGCGCCCGCTGTTCGATCGCGACGTCGCGCGCGAGGGCACGATGGCCGAGTTCGAGGCGGTGCGCGTGGATCCGCAGGGCAAGGTCGTGCCGCTCAAGCAGGCCCAGTTGCGCGTATATCGCGAAGAACGGGTGTACTACTGGCGCTTCGACGATCAGCGCGGATGGAACAGCGGATTCACCGAAACCGAGGAACTGGTCGAGTCGCGCGTGCTGGCGCTGCCCGACCGCGTGAAGTTCGGCGTGCCGGTCAAGTGGGGCCGCTACCGGCTGGAGCTGAGCGATCCGGAGCACGGCGATACGCTGCGCTACCGCTTCTATGCCGGCTGGGGAGCCCAGGATGCGGAAGAAATGGGCAACCGCCCGGACCGGGTGCAGCTCAAGCTGGACCACGCGCCCGTGCGCGAGGGCGAGACGGTCAAGCTGTCTATCACGCCGCCCCACGACGGCGAGGCGCTGATCGCGGTCGAGGGCGGCACCATGCTGTGGAGCCAGCGCACCAGCGTGAAGGCGTCGGGGTCCACGGTCGAGATCCCGGTTGGCAAGGACTGGAGCCGCCACGACCTGTACGTGTCGGTCACCGTGTTCCGTCCGGGCAGCCAGGGAGACCGCGTCACGCCGGCGCGCGCGCTGGGCCTGGCCTATCTGCCGCTGTCCCGCGACGATCGCAGGCTGGCCGTGGAGCTGGCCGCGCCGGCCAAGGTGCTGCCCGAGAAGCGGACCACCGTGAAGGTCAAGGTCGGCAACGCGGGGCAGGGCCAGCAGGCGTACGTGACGCTGTCCGCGGTCGACGTGGGCATCCTGAACATCACGCGCTATGCGACGCCCGACCCCTTCGACTTCTTCTTCGGCAAGCACCGCTATGCGCCCGAGCTGCTGGACCTGTACGGCAAGCTGATCGAGAAGATGGAAGGCACGCAGGGCAAGCTGAAATGGGGCGGGGACGCCGCGATGCGCGACACCCGCAGCATGCCGGTGAAGGTGCGGCTGGTGGACCTGTTCAGCGGGCCGGTGCGGCTGGACGAGCAGGGCGAGGCGCAGATTCCGCTCGACCTGCCCGACTTCAACGGTACGCTGCGCCTGATGGCCTCGGCCTTCACGCCCGACCGCTTCGGCAACGCGCAGGCCGAGATGGTGGTGGCGGCGCCGGTGGTGGCCGAGTTGTCGACGCCGCGCTTCATCAGCCCGGGCGACGAGGCAGCGATCGCGCTGGACGTGACCAACCTGAGCGGCGCGCCGCAGACGCTGACGGTGAATCTCGAGGGCCTGGACCCGGTACGGATACGGGGCGGGTCGCAAAGCGTGAGCCTGGCCAACCAGCAGCGCACCACGCTGCGCTTCGTGGCCGAGGCCACGGGCGCCTACGGGCTGGGGCGGCTGCGATTGACGGTCGACGGCCAGGGAGGCGCGAACCCCATCCGCATCGTGCGCGAGTCGCTGTTGCAGGTCCAGCCGCCGGTCGCGGCGACGCGCGACGTGCGCCGCGTCCGGCTGGGACAGGGCGAGAGCCTGAAGCTGGAGTCCAGCTGGATCGCGAAGCTGTATCCGGATTCGGCCAGCGCCAGCGTGGCGATCTCCAACAAGCCGCCGTTCAACGTCAAGCGCCTGGTTCAGGGGCTGCTGGACTATCCCTATGGATGCCTGGAGCAGACCGCCAGCGCGGCCTATCCCCATGTATTCATCGGCGAGGACGAAGCCCGTGCCTGGGGGCTGACGCCGCGCACGCGGGCCGAGCGCGAACGCATGATCGAAGGCGCGGTCGGCCGTATCGCCGGCATGCAGAAGGCAGGCGGCGGCTTCGCGCTGTGGGGCGACGGTGCCCAGGAGATCTGGCTGTCGGCCTATGTGACAGGCTTCCTGCAGGATGCCCGCACGGCGGGTTTCAACGTGCCCGACCTGGTGTCGCGCCGCGCCTCCGACTGGTTGCTGAGCCAGTTGCAGCAATCCTCGGCCAACTTCCCCAGCCTGCCGCAGAACCTGCTGGCCCAGCTTGCCGCCGGCCCCGGCCAGCGGCTGCGTGACAACGACTACAACCTGCTGCGCGACAGCCATCGCCGCTTCGCCGAGCTGGCCAACGCGGCCTACGTGCTGGCCCGCGAGCAGAAGGCGCCGTTGTCCACCCTGCGGGTGCTGTACGACAACTACCGCGACCGCTCGCGCTCGCCGTTGCCGCTGGTGCACCTGGGCATCGCCCTGAAGCTGATGGGCGACGAGACGCGCGCGCGTTCGGCCTTCGACGAGGCGATGACGCGCGGCTACGGCATCGACGCCAATCGCTACGGCGGCTATGGCGAATGGCTGGGCGACTACGGTTCGGCGCTGCGCGACTACGCGATGTCCTATGCGTTGATGATGCAGCACCAGATCGATCATCCGCGGCGCGAGGCCCTGCTGGGCGACGTGGCCGGCCGCCTGGGCAGCCGCAGCTATCTGTCCACCCAGGAGCAACTGGCGCTGTTCCTGGCCGCGCGGGCGGCGGGCGGCGTTGCCGGGGCGCAATGGACGGCGACGCTGCGCACGGCCCAGGGCGAGCAACAGCTCAGTTCGCGCGACACCGAGGCACGCAGCTTCACGGCCGCGCAGCTGGCCGGCGGCGTGGACATCGTCAATACGCAGGCCGATCCGCTGTTCGTCGAGGTGGACGTGCAGGGCTACCCGCGCCAGGCCGAGGCGCCGCGCGCCTCCGGCGTCACGATCGCGCGCAGCTGGTACGAGTCGGACGGACGTCCCTGGAACGGCCGTCCGCTGCAGACCGGCGAGATGCTGATCGTCAAGCTGGACGTCGCCTCCGACCGCCGCATCGAGGACGCGCTGGTGGTGGACCGCGTGCCCGCGGGGCTCGAGGTCGAGAACATGAACCTGAGCCAGGGACCGGACATGGCGGACTGGAAGGTGGGCGGCGTGCAGGTGTCCGAGGCGTTGAACGACACGCGCATCAAGCACCGCGAGTACCGTGACGATCGTTATGTCGCGGCCGTGGCCATACAGGGGCCGGTCACCGTTTTCTATCGCGTGCGGGTGGTCACGCCGGGCCGCTTCGTCGTGCCCGCGCCGGTGGTCGAGGACATGTACCGTCCCGAGATCCGCGCCGTGGGTGCGTCTTCCGGCCCGCTGGTGATCAGCGACCCGCGCGGAGGCGCGCGCTGAGGCGGCGCTGGTTCGCCGCCGCGGCGGCGGGAGCGGTCGCGCTGGGGGCGCTGTGGGCGGCGGACCGGATGCATCCGCTACCGGCCCAGGCCTTCCGGCCGGCCGATGGTGGCCTGGTGGTCACGTCGGCCGACGGCAGCCCCCTGCGTGCCTATCCGGGCGAGGACGGCATCTGGCGCTACCCCGTTTCGCCCGAGGACGTGTCCCCGCTGTATCTCCAGGCGCTGCTGACCTACGAGGACCGCTGGTTCTACTGGCATGGTGGCATCAATCCCTACGCCATGGCGCGCGCGGCCTGGCAGTGGGCGGCTTCGGGCCGCATCGTCTCGGGCGGTTCGACCCTGACCATGCAGGTCGCGCGCATGATCGACCCGACGCTGCGCGGCGCACCGCGCAGCATGGGTGCCAAGCTGCGCCAGATGGCGCGGGCGGTGCAACTGGAATGGCACCTGTCCAAGCGCGACATCCTGGCCCTGTACCTGAATCATGCGCCCATGGGCGGCATCGTCGAAGGCGTCGAGATGGCCAGCCGCGCCTACCTGGGCAAGCCGTCGCGCCAGCTGAGCCATGCCGAGGCCGCGCTGCTGACGGCGTTGCCGCAGGCGCCGTCCCGGCTGCGGCCCGACCGCGCGCCCGAGGCGGCCCGGGCGGCGCGCGACAAGGTGCTCGCCCGGATGGTCGAGCGCGGCCGCTGGACCGCCGAGGTGGCCGGGGATGCGCGCATCGAGCGCGTGATCGTGCAGCCGCTGCGCGGCCACTGGCTGGCGCCGCTGGCCGCCGAACGCCTGCGCCAGCGGCCGCGGGGGACCGCCGCGGCCCGCCGCGTGGTCCGGTCCACCCTGGACGCCGAATGGCAGTCCATCGTCGAGGACATGCTGCTGGATCGCGTGGATACGCTGCCGCCCAAGGTGTCGATGGCCGTGCTGGTGATGGACAACGACAGCATGGAGGCGCGTGTCTACGCGGGATCGGCCGATTTTTCCGACGCCCGCCGGGCGGCCCACGTGGACATGGTCCGGGGCGTGCGTTCGCCGGGCTCGACGCTCAAGCCCTTCCTGTACGCGATGGCGCTGGACGAGGGCATGATCCATTCCGAGAGCCTGCTGGTCGACGCGCCGCAGACCTTCGGCGGCTACCGGCCGGGCAATTTCCAGGCGTCCTTCTCGGGGGCGGTCAGCGTGTCCGAGGCCTTGCAGCGTTCGCTCAACGTGCCCGCGGTCGACTTGCTCGATCGCATCGGCCCGGCGCGCTTCGCATCGGCGCTGCGCGCGGGCGGGCTGCGCCTGCGCATCCCGGCGGGCGCGGCCCCCAACCTGAGCCTGATCCTGGGCGGGGCGGGTACCACGCTGGAAGAACTGGTGGGCGCCTACCGCGCCTTGGCGCGCGGCGGCATGGCCGGCCGCGTGCGGCTGACCGCCGACGAGCCGCGCGTCGAGTCCCGCATCATGAGCGAGGGCGCGGCCTTCATCGTGCGCGACATCCTGGAGAGCGGCGGCCGGCCCGACCGGCCGTTCTATGCCGGCGGCCGGGGACTGGCCTGGAAGACCGGCACGAGCTTCGGCTTTCGCGATGCCTGGGCCGTGGGCGTGACCGATGCCTGGACGCTGGGCGTCTGGGTGGGCCGGCCCGACGGCACGCCCAATCCCGGTTTCTTCGGCGCCAACGTCGCCGCGCCGCTGCTGCAGGACCTGGTGGCGGCGCTGCCGGCGGCCGCGCCCGTTCCCCGCGTGCCGCCCGCCTCGGTACGCGCGCAGTCGATCTGCTGGCCGCTGGGCCTGCGGACCGACAGCACGCCCGAAGGCATGTGCCTGCAGCGCCGCCAGGCCTGGGCGCTGGACGATGCCGTTCCGCCCACGCTGCCCGAGCGCGGAACGCAGGGCGGACTGGTGGAGACGATCTGGGTCGATCCCCGCTCGGGAATGCGCACCGATCCGGGATGCCGCGTGCCGGGCACGCCCAGGCAGGTCGCGCGCTGGCCGTTGGCCCTGCAGCCGTGGGCGGAGGCGGGAATGCTGCCCGGAACCGGCGCGGCGCGCTGGCATCCGGCGTGCGGGGCAGTCTCGCACGCGGGCGCGGGCGTGCGGCTCGAAGGCCTGGACACGGGGGCGATCCTGCGCCCGGTGCCGGGACGCGACCGGATCGACGTGCAACTGCGGGCGCTGGGCGGCGACGGGACGCTGTGGTGGATGCTGGATGGCAAGCCGGTCCGCCGCACCGATGGCGCGAGTCCGGTCTCGCTGCGTTTCACCTCGAACGGCGCGCATACCGTCACCGTGATGGACGAGGGCGGTCGCTACGACAGCGTGCGCTTCGCCGTGCGCGGACTGCCGGAACACGTTCGGAATGACGGCTCGGGAGGCTTATGATGATTCTGGCCTCTTGCCCCTCGTGCGTAATCGATGTTTAATATTCGAACAATAGTTCGCGTATAGAACTTTTTCCGTTTTGCAATCAGGTACGCCACCTGCGTCCCCCCGGATGGCAGGCATCGTGCGGAGACATAGATGATCAACAAAATCGTGGCTTCGGTGGCCGAAGCGCTGGCCGGCGTCAAGGACGGCTCCACCATATTGGTAGGCGGGTTCGGCACGGCCGGCCTGCCCAACGCGCTGATCGACGGGCTGATCGAGCAGGGCGCCAAGGATCTCGTGGTGGTGAACAACAACGCCGGCAACGGCTATACGGGCCTGGCCGCGCTGCTGCAGACCGGGCGCGTGCGCAAGGTGATCTGCTCCTTCCCGCGGCAGACCGACTCCTACGTGTTCGACGAGCTCTATCGCGCCAAGAAGATCGAGCTCGAGCTCGTGCCCCAGGGCAACCTGGCCGAGCGCATCCGCGCCGCCGGCGCGGGCGTGGGCGCCTTCTACACGCCCACCGGCTTCGGCACGCTGCTGGCCGAGGGCAAGGAAACGCGGCACATCAACGGCCGCGACTACGTGCTGGAATACCCCATCCACGGCGACGTGGCGCTGATCTCGGCCTACAAGGGCGATCGCTGGGGCAACCTGACCTATCGCAAGACCGCGCGCAACTTCGGGCCCATCATGGCGACCGCCGCCAGGATGGCCATCGCCCAGGTGCACGAAACCGTCGAACTGGGCGAGCTCGATCCGGAAGCGGTCGTGACGCCCGGCATTTTCGTCAAGCGCGTGGTGGCCGTCGGGGCCCAAGCCAACGCCCAACAGGCCGCCTGAGGAACATGCACATGAACAAGATGAATCGAGACCAGATGGCCCAGCGCGTGGCGCGCGACATTCCCGAGGGCGCCTACGTGAACCTGGGCATCGGCCTGCCCACGCTGGTGGCCAACCACCTGCCGGCCGATCGCGAGGTCCTGCTGCACACCGAGAACGGCCTCCTGGGCATGGGCCCCGCGCCCGAGAAGGGCCAGGAGGACTGGGACCTGATCAACGCCGGCAAGCAGCCAGTCACCGCGCTGCCCGGTGCCGCCTATTTCCACCACGCCGATTCCTTCGCGATGATGCGCGGCGGCCACCTGGACATCTGCGTGCTGGGTGCCTTCCAGGTGTCGGTCAAGGGCGACCTGGCCAACTGGCACACCGGCGCGCCGGACGCCATCCCCGCCGTGGGCGGCGCGATGGACCTGGCCATCGGCGCCAAGCAGGTATTCGTGATGATGGACCTGCTGACCAAGACGGGGTCCAGCAAGCTGGTGGAAACCTGCTCCTATCCGCTGACCGGCGTCGGCTGCGTGAGCCGGGTCTATTCCGACCTGGCCGTGTTCGACATCAAGAAGGACGGGGTCTACGTCAGCGATGTGGTCGACGGACTGTCGTTCGACGAGTTGCAGCGCCTGTGCGGCGTGCCACTGCGCAAGGCCTGACGCCATGGACGCCTTCGTCTACAACGCCCATGCCGCCCGCGTGGTGTTCGGCGCGGGTTCGCTGCAGCACCTGGAACGGGAGATCGGGCTGCTGGGCGCGCAGCGGGCGCTGGTGTTGTCCACGCCCGGCCAGCGCAAGCTGGCCGAGCGCGTGGCGGCCCTGCTGGGGGCGAAGGCGGCGGGTATCTTCGACGGCGCGGTCATGCATGTGCCGATCGAGGCGGCCCGCCAGGCGCGCGACGAGGCGCGCCGGCTGGAGGCCGACTGCGCCGTCGCCATCGGCGGCGGCTCCACGGTGGGCCTGGGCAAGGCCATCGCGCTCGAGTCGGGGCTGCCGATCCTGGCCATTCCCACGACCTACGCCGGTTCCGAGATGACGCCCATCTACGGCATCACCGAAGGCGGGCTGAAAAAGACGGGCAAGGACGCGCGCGTGCTGCCGCGTACCGTGATCTACGATCCCGACCTGTCGACGGGGCTGCCGGTGGGGCTGTCGGTCACCAGCGCCATGAATGCCATGGCGCATGCCGCCGAAGGCCTCTACGCGCAGGACAGCAATCCCATCATGTCGCTGATGGCCGAAGAAGGCCTGACGGCCATGTCCCGCGCCTTGCCGGGCATCGTGCGCCGGTCCGGCGACATCGAGGCCCGCTCGCAGGCGCTGTATGGCGCCTGGCTGTGCGGCACCGTGCTGGGCAACGTCGGCATGGCCCTGCACCACAAGCTTTGCCACACGCTGGGCGGCAGCTTCAACCTGCCGCACGCCGAATGCCATACCATCGTGCTGCCGCATGCGATGGCCTACAACGCCCCGGCCGCGCCGGAGGCCATGGCCCGCATCGCGCGTGCCATCGGCACCCAGGACGCGGCGGCGGGGCTCTACGATCTTGCCCGCGACAACGGCGCCCCCGTTGCCCTGCGGGATCTCGGCATGCCGGAGGCCGATCTCGATCGCGCCGCCGACATCGCGGTGTCCAATCCCTATTGGAACCCGCGTCCCATCGAGCGCACGGCCATCCGCGCGCTGCTGCAGAACGCCTGGGCGGGTGTACGCCCGGTCACCAACGTCAGTCGCAACCCCTAGAACAGTTTTACCCAATCCGAGACAGAACATGACTACACACGCCTTCATCTGCGACGCGATCCGCACCCCCATCGGCCGCTACGGCGGCGCCCTGGCGTCGGTGCGCACCGACGACCTCGCGGCGATCCCGCTCAAGGCCCTGATGGAACGCAACCCCCGGCTGGACTGGGCCGCCGTCACCGACATCATCTTCGGCTGCGCCAACCAGGCAGGCGAGGACAACCGCAACGTCGCCCACATGGCCTCGCTGCTGGCCGGCCTGCCGCTGGAGCTGCCGGGGTCGACCGTCAACCGCCTGTGCGGTTCGGGCCTGGACGCGGTCGGCACCGCCGCGCGCGCGATCAAGTCGGGCGAGGCCGGTCTGATGCTGGCTGGCGGCGTCGAGAGCATGAGCCGCGCCCCGTTCGTGATGGGCAAGGCCGAGACCGCGTTCTCGCGCAACGCGCAGATCTATGACACGACCATCGGCTGGCGCTTCGTCAACAAGCTGATGAAGCAGATGTACGGCGTGGACTCCATGCCCGAGACGGCCGAGAACGTCGCCACCGACTACAAGATCGAGCGCGAGGCCCAGGACCGCATGGCACTGGCCAGCCAGGCCAAGGCCGCCGCGGCCCAGAAGTCCGGTTTCTTCGACGCCGAGATCACTCCCGTGACGATTCCCCAGAGGAAGGGCGACCCCATCGTCGTGACCAGGGACGAGCATCCGCGCGAGACCAGCATGGAAGCGCTGGGCCGCCTGAAGGGCGTGGTCCGCCCCGACGGCACGGTCACCGCCGGCAATGCCTCGGGCGTGAACGACGGCGCTTGCGCGCTGCTGCTGGCCAGCGAGGCCGAGGCGGCCCGCCACGGCCTGACGCCGCGCGCCCGCGTGGTGGGCATGGCGACCGCCGGCGTGCCGCCCCGCATCATGGGCATGGGGCCCGCGCCCGCCACCCGCAAGGTGCTGGCGCTGACCGGCCTGACCCTGGACCAGATCGACGTGATCGAGCTGAACGAGGCGTTTGCCGCGCAGGGCCTGGCGGTGTTGCGCGACCTGGGCCTGGCCGACGACGACGCACGCGTGAATCCCAACGGCGGCGCGATCGCGCTGGGCCACCCGCTGGGCGCCAGCGGCGCGCGGCTGGCCACGACGGCCATCAACCAGCTGCACCGCACCGGCGGCCGCTATGCGCTGTGCACGATGTGCATCGGCGTGGGCCAGGGGATCGCCGTCATCCTCGAGCGGGTCTGATCCCGGCCACGGGCGCCGCCGACGCGGCGTCCGGCACCGATGCCCCGCGGCAGGCGCCCCGGGGCATCGTCGTTTCCGGGCTGGCGAGGCGCTCAGCCCAGCATGCCCACGATCGCGCGTCCGACGTAGCCGTGGCCCGGACTGCCTTTCATCACCACGGTCTGCGCGGCGATCTCGGCCGGCGAGTTGTCGCTTAAGATCCCGTCCTTCTCCAGGCTGATGCGCGCATACGCCTGGAGGCTGGATTCGTAGCCGCGCGTCTCGCCATAGACGGCGCCGCAGGCATCCTGCGGCAGCGCCAGCTGCGAGGTCAGGTACTTGCGGTCGTAGCGCGGGGCGCCGTCAGCGGTGGGGTAGACCTCCAGGTGCAGGTGCGGATAGCGCCCGGGGTAGCAGCCCGGGAAGATGGTCTGGAAGCTGACCTGGCCGTGGGCATCGGCCACCTGGACCCCGCGCAGGAAGTTCTCGTCGCGCAGCTCCCGGGTGTACAGCGAATAGCCGCCGTCGCGCGTGCAATGCCACAGATAGACCGCCCGGCCGGGCAGCGGCGCGCAGCCGGCGCTGACGTCGACCAGCTTGATGGTCAGCTGCAGCGGCACGCCCTGAGCCGTGCCGCCGGCACCGCCGAAGCTGCTGCGCAGGTCGCTGCGCACGACGCCGGACGAGGCCAGGACGTTGGCCGCGTTGCTGGTGGGGCCGCCGCCGTTGGCGGGGTAGGGGCCGGCGGTTTCCTCGGGCAGCGCGATGCAGGTGCCCACGGCCGCGGCATCGCCGGCTCGGGCGAGGCCGGGCAGGCCCAGCGCCGCGGCGCTCGCGCCCAGCATGCGGGTCAGCGCGAGGCGCCGGGCCATCCGGCGCAGGTCGCGTTCCAGTTCGGTCGGGGCAAGCGCCGGTTGCGGTTCTGTCATGTGTCTTCCATCGCGGGTCGCCGTGCCGGGCGAAGGGAGGGGCAGGGGCCGCACGCGGCGCCGCCGCTATGGTACTTCGGCGCGCCGGACCGCGGCATGATCGTTTCGCAAGCATACGAAACCGGGATATGCCGCCGGGCTCAACTGGCCCATTTGCGGTCGAAGTCCATCTTGCGGAAGTGTTCCACCATGAAGTCGATGAAGGTGCGCGTCTTGGCCGGCAGGTACTGCCGGTGCGGGTAGGCCAGGTTGATGGTCAGGCGCGGCAGGTCCCAGTCGTCCAGCACCGGCACCAGCCGCCCCGCCACGATATCGTCGTAGACGATGTACTTGGGCTGGACCAGGATGCCCAGGCCTTCGCGCGCAGCGGCGCACAGGACCTGGCCGTCGTTGGCTTCCAGCACGCCCTTCACCGGCAGCACGCGGACTTCGCCCGCGCGCGAGAAGCGCAATTCGTCGTAGCGGTTGGAATACGTGTAGAGCAGCAGCCTGTGGTTCGCCAGTTCGTCGATGGTGCGCGGCGTGCCATGGCGGTGCAGGTAGCCGGGCGAAGCAGCCAGGATGCGCCGTGTCTCGGCCAGCCGGCGGATGGTCAGGTTGGAGTCGGATTCGTATTCGCGCGTGCGCACCGCCAGGTCGATGCCGTTGTCGATCAGGTCGTAGTAGCGGTTGGCGGTGATCACATGGACGTTGACGTTGGGAAAACGCCGGTTGTATTCGGGCAGCAGCGGCGCGATGTGGCGCATCGCGAACGACAGCGACGAGGTCACGCGCAGATCGCCCACCGGGTTGAGCACCGTGGCGTTGACGGCCGACTCGGCCTCCTGCATCTCGCCCAGGATGTTCTTGCTGCGCCGGTAGAACTCCTGCCCGACCTCGGTCAGGTACAGGCGCCTGGTGTTGCGCTCGACCAGCCGGGCCGACAGGCGTTGTTCCAGCGTGGCCAGATGGCGGCTGGCAGCGGCGGTCGACAGGCCGGCGGCCTCGGCGGCGCGCGTCAGGCTGCCCAGTTCCGCGATGTGGACGAACAGCTCCAGTTCGCGCCAGCGGTCCATGCTTGTCCCTCGATTATTAGCAGAATTGCAAAAGTGATTTCCGTTTGCCGGAGCTATGCCGGCGTTTTCGTCCGGGCTGCGCACTTATAATCCGGAACCTCACGACTATTCCGCCCAATCGGAGCTCTTCATGGCCATCATTTCGCAGGAAGCCCTAGACCAGTTGTTCATGTCCGCCCGCACGCAGAACGGCTGGCTGGACAAGCCCGTGTCCGACGAGCAGCTCAAGCAAGTCTACGACATTGCGAAAATGGGGCCGACCTCGATGAACTGCCAGCCGATGCGCGTGGTGTTCCTGCGCACCCAGGAAGCCAGGGAACGGCTCCTGCCCGCGCTCAGCCCGGGCAACGTGGACAAGGTCAAGGCCGCGCCGGTCACCGCCATCATCGCCACCGACACCCGCTTCTACGAGTTCATGCCGCAGCTCTGGTTCCGCGAGGGCGCCAAGGAAATGTTCGAGGGCAACGCCGCGTTGGCCGCCGCCACGGCCGCCCGCAACGGCACCCTGCAGGGCGCCTATTTCATCATCGCCGCCCGCGCCATCGGCCTGGATTGCGGTCCGATGAGCGGCTTCGACATCGCCAAGGTCAACGCCGAGTTCTTCCCCGACGGCCGCCTGACCGCCAACTTCATCTGCTCGCTGGGCTACGGCGACACGTCCAAGCTGTTCGATCGCCAGCCGCGCCTGTCCTTCGAGCAGGCCGCCACGCTGCTCTGATCCCCGCGACCCGCGGTCCGGCCCCGGCGGCGGCCGGGGCCGGACCGCATCGGGACCGGCTCATTGCTGCTCGATGCCGGCCTTCTGCATGACCGTGCGCCACCGCTCGATCTCGGCGCCGACATGGCTGGCCATCGCCTGAGGCGTGGAGGCCTCCGGCAGGCAGGCCGCCGCCAGCGCCTGTTTGCGGACGTTTTCGTCGGCAAGCACCCGGCGCACCGCCTGGTTCATCTTGTCGACGACGGCGGCGGGGGTGCCGGCCGGGAAGGCCAGCCCGTACCAGGTCGTCACGTCGTAGCCGGCCACGCCCGACTCCAGCGCCGTGGGCGTCTGGGGCAGGCCTTCATAGCGCCGCGGCGACGTCACCGCCAGGGGCTTGAGCTCCCCGGCGCGAATGTGGCCCAGCAGGGGCGAGGCCACGTCCACCAGCAGTTCCACCTCGCCGCTCAGCACGGCGGCCACCGTGTTCGGCGTGCCCTTGTAGGGGACGTGGACGATGTCGATGCCGGTGACCTGGCGCAGCAGTTCGCCGGCGAAATGCTGGGTGCTGCCGATGCCGACGCTCGCGTAGTTCAGCTTGCCGGGCTGCGCCCTGGCCATTTTCACCAGGCCGGCGATATCGGTGGCCGGGAAGTTCTTGCCGGCTGCCACCACCAATGGCTGGGCGCACAGCATGGAGACCGGCGCGAAGTCCTTGACCGAATCGAAGGGCAGCTTGCGGTAGATGGCCGCCGAGACCGCGTGTCCATTGTTCATGACGAACACCGTGTGGCCGTCCGCGGCGGCGCGCGCCACCGTGCCCGCGGCCAGCGTGCCGCCGGCGCCGGGCTTGTTCTCCACCACGATGGGCTGGCCCAGGATTTCCGCCAGGGGCTGGGCCACCATCCGGGCGATGATGTCGGTGCCCCCGCCGGGAGCAAAGCCCACCACCATGCGCACGGGCCGGCTGGGCCAGTCCTGGGCGGCCGCAGGCAGGGCCAGGGTCAAGGCGAGCGCGCACAGCAACGCGCCCGGCCGTTTCGGGTCGGTATGGAACATCGGTAGTCTCCTGTGTGCTTCTTATTGTGGTTTGCCGCCGGCCCGGAGCCGGCGGCAGGCTTTCCCGCGAGGCGTCAGGGCCGCGCGGATCCCGCCAGCCAGGCCTTGCCGCGAGCGTACAGCGCCTGGACTTCCTGGCCGTGCAGGCCGGGCATGGTGGTCTTGACGTCCATGCCTATCTTGACCTGCAGATAGGCCAGGTGGCGATAGCCCTCGGGGAAGCGCGCCAGCAGCGCCGCGTCCAGTTCCGGGCGGGCGGCCGGGTCCACCGGGTCCATCCTGTCTTTTTCGTAGATGGGCTGGCGTTCGACCATGCCCCAGCGGCCGCCGCGCTTTTCCAGGAAATCGTAGAAGCGGCCGGTGCACACCACGTCGCACAGCACGCCGTCCACGGTGGCGCGCTGGGAAATGGTCATCTTGGTCTGGGCGACGGCCCGGTCGCCTTCGCGGTCGATGGTCATGCCACCCAGGAAGTGCAGGATGTTGACCCCGCGCTCCATGCCTTCCCGGCTTTGCCGGATGAATTCGGTGGCCGGGGCCTGGCACCAGGTCGCGTTCATGCGGCCGTCCTCGTGCCAGACGGTGGCGAAGCGTTCCCAGTCGCCGGCGTCGCGCCACAGCGCCCAGTTCTCCACCAATTCGCGTATGGCGAGTTTTTCTTGGTCGTACATGAGTCCTCCAGTCGGGAAAATCAGGGGGTGGACCCGGAGACCGGGTTCAGCACGAAGTCGAAGTCCAGCGTATGGAAGGGCTGCGCGCTGGTGCCGCCGTCGGGCGTGGGGCCGGGCTCGTGCCGGACCCATTGCGCGATCAGCGACGAGCGCACGCCGAATACCGCGTCGGAGTCCAGGTATTGGTCGCCGTCGCGGAAGACGTGGGTGACCAGGGTCTCGTAGCCCTCGGCGCGGATCATGAAATGCAGGTGGGCGGGCCGCCAGGGATGGCGGCCCAGCGCGGCCAGCATGCGGCCGACGGGGCCGTCGTGGGGGATGGGATAGGCTTCGGCCAGGATGGAGCGGAAATGGAAGCTGCCGTCCGGCGCGGAATGGATGCGGCCGCGGCCCCGGTGGGTGGGATCGTCGGGATTCTGCACGTCGTAGAAGCCTTCCGCGTCCGCCTGCCAGACCTCCATTTCCGCGCCGCCAATGGGCGTGCCGTCCACGCTCCTGACCGTGCCGCGCACGAAGCACGGGTCGCCCTTGGCGCCGTTGGCGATGTCGTCTCCCAGCGCGTACTCGGGCGCGCCTTCGACGAAGAACGGACCGAAGACCGTGGCTTCCGTACAGGCGGGTGGCTTGCGGTGGTTCATCGCGGTCACCAGCGTCGACAGTCCGAGCGTGTCGGACAGCAGGATGAACTCCTGCCGCTTGTCGTCGGTGATGTGTCCCGTGGCGGTCAGGAACTCGATGCCCGCGGCCCATTCCGCTTCCGTCAGTTTCACCTCGCGGGCGAATTCGTGCAGGTGCTGCACGAGGCTGGTCATGATCTGCTTCAGGCGGGCGTCGGGCGCCTGGGCGTGCCGGGCCAGCACGGCCTGGGTGATGGTGTCTTCGTTCAGGTTGCGCAAGGCGTGGTCTCCTGGATGCTTGTTTCTTCCGCCTGCCACGGGCGTGCTCAGGTCGGCTACTGTAGACGTGGCCGGGGACGATTTGAATGGAAAAACCGGAAAAGAGTTTTACGCCAGGCGCAAGGGTGGCCCGGGGCGGCACGCTGAAGGTGCAAGGATGGCGGCGGGAAGGAGAGTCGGAGGCGGGCCCGTCCCGGCATGGGCCGGGACGGGCGCCGGCCGGCAGCAGGTCCTAGCGGACGCCGGGGATGCCTTCCAGGCGCGAGCCGGCCTTCAGCCCGCGCTTGGCGAACCAGCCGCGTTCCATTTCCAGGGCGTAGCGCACGGGCTGGGCGGCGCAGTGGCTGTCTTCCGTCCTGGGCGCCATGTCCTCGATGTTGGCGATGGTGCCGTCATCGGCGATGAAGGCCACCGACAGCGGAATCAGCGTGTTGCGCATCCACATGCATTGGGTGCCGGGCATCTCGAAAATGAACAGCATGCCCTGGTTGGGCCCCAGGCGTTCGCGGAACATCAGGCCGCGCTCGCGCGTGGGCGGGGTACTGGCGACCTCGGCGTGGATCAGGTGCATGCCGGCCCGCAACGTTTGCACGGGCAGCGTGGCCTGGGCCGAGGCGGTCGAGGCCAGGAGGGCGGTGGCGATGCAGGCGCCTGCGCCGGCAGCCAGGCGCGGCAGGAAGGAACGTATGCGGGTCATGACGTCGGCAGGGGAGCGGAAAAGGGTAGGGGCGAGCGTCCACGGGGCGGCGCCGCCGCGGAAGGCTCCCGGCGAGGGTAGCATGACCAGGCCCACGACAAGGTTAAAGGCGCGATGGGCCGGCGCTGGGGGGAAAATGTAGGGGCCCGCCGGAGCAGGTGGCTCTGGCGGGCCCGGGCAGTTCAGGCCGCCGGACCGGAGCCGGTCAGGCCGCTTCGCTGATGTTCAGCGCCTGCTTGCCCTTCGGACCCTGGGCCGCCTCGAAGGTGACCTTCTGGCCTTCTTTCAGGGTCTTGAAGCCGTTCATCTGGATGGAGGAGAAATGGGCGAACAGGTCGTCGCCGCCGTCGTCGGGCGTGATGAATCCGAAGCCCTTGGCATCATTGAACCATTTGACGGTGCCGCTACCCCTCTTGCCTTGGCTGATATCGCTGGACATGACGTAATGCCTTCTTGTAGTCGGTTACAACATATGCGAGGCGCGCTCCCCCGGTGCCGTAGGCAGTCGATCGTGCGCTTCGCCGGTGCGAGTTTTGGTGGGTTTGCTACTTCCGGGGCTTGATAAACCTGGCCCCAGGCATCAAATAATGGGAAAGATGTCCGGCTGCGTCAAGCTCGGGATGGCCCGGGCATATAGGAGTATGCTGATGGCTTGCGGGGCACTTTCAAGTGGATAGAATAGGCGCATGGGCACCGGGTTCGATTCTCAACCGGATCAGACAACGCTGCTTGAGCGGGAACCGTCGAAGACCAAACCACCTCCAATGTTCACGGTGGTGTTGTTGAACGATGATTTCACGCCGATGGAGTTCGTTGTGCTGGTATTGGAGAAATTTTTCAGCAAGGGGCGCGAGCAGGCCACCCAGATCATGCTCAAGGTGCATCACGAGGGTCGCGGCGTCTGCGGAATCTATCCGCGGGACATCGCCAGGACCAAGATCGACCAGGTAAGCCGTTTCTCACGGCAGAACCAGCATCCGCTTCAGTGCATCATGGAGGAAGCGTGATTTCTCAAGAATTGGAAGTTAGCCTTCACATGGCGTTCGTCGAGGCCCGTCAGGCTCGGCACGAATTCATCACGGTAGAGCATCTGCTGCTCTCGCTGCTCGACAATCCGTCGGCGGCCGAGGTGCTGCGCGCTTGCGCCGCCAACCTGGACGACCTGCGCCGCAACCTGCGCAATTTCGTCAACGACAACACGCCCGTGATCCCGGGCACGGAAGAGGCCGATACCCAGCCCACGCTGGGTTTCCAGCGCGTCATCCAGCGCGCGATCATGCACGTGCAGTCCACGGGCAACGGCAAGAAGGAAGTGGCCGGCTCCAACGTGCTGGTCGCCATCTTCGGCGAAAAGGATTCCCACGCGGTCTATTACCTGCACCAGCAGGGCATCACCCGCCTGGACGTGGTCAACTTCATGTCCCACGGCATCACCAAGCAGCCCCAGCTGGAGTCCTCCAGCACGCCCAAGGAACCCGAGGCGGAAGCCGAGGCCGAGGCCAAGCAGTCGCCGCTGGACCAGTACACCCAGAACCTGAACGTGGCCGCCAAGGCCGGCAAGATCGATCCGCTGATCGGCCGCGACAGCGAGGTCGAGCGGGTCATCCAGGTGCTGTGCCGCCGCCGCAAGAACAATCCGCTGCTGGTGGGCGAGGCCGGCGTGGGCAAGACCGCCATCGCCGAGGGCCTGGCCTGGCGCATCACCGAAGGCGCCGTGCCCGACGTGCTGGCGGATGCCTGCGTCTATTCCCTGGACATGGGCGCGCTGCTGGCGGGCACCAAGTACCGCGGCGACTTCGAGCAGCGCCTGAAGGCGGTGCTCAAGCAGCTCAAGGAAAGCCCCAAGGCGGTGCTGTTCATCGACGAGATCCACACCCTCATCGGCGCCGGCGCCGCGTCGGGCGGTACGCTGGATGCCTCCAACCTGCTCAAGCCGGCCCTGTCCTCGGGCCAGCTCAAGTGCATAGGCGCGACCACGTACACCGAATACCGCGGCATCTTCGAGAAGGATCATGCCCTGTCGCGGCGCTTCCAGAAGATCGACGTCAACGAGCCCAGCGTCGAGCAGACCGTGCAGATCCTGCGCGGCCTCAAGCAGCGGTTCGAGGACCACCACAGCGTCAAGTACTCGTCGGCGGCGCTGTCGGCGGCCGCCGAACTGTCGGCCAAATTCATCAACGACCGCCACCTGCCGGACAAGGCCATCGACGTCATCGACGAGGCCGGCGCGGCCCAGCGCATCCTGCCCAAGTCGCGGCAGAAGAAGGTCATCGGCAAGGCCGAGATCGAGGACATCGTGTCCAAGATCGCCCGGATTCCGCCGCAATCGGTCTCCAGCGACGACCGCAGCAAGCTGGCCACGCTCGAGCGCGACCTGAAGGCCGTGGTGTTCGGCCAGGACGCCGCCATCGACGCGCTGTCCGCGTCCATCAAGATGGCGCGCTCGGGGCTGGGCAAGCCCGACAAGCCCATCGGCGCGTTCCTGTTCTCCGGTCCCACCGGCGTCGGCAAGACCGAGGTGGCCAAGCAGCTCGCCTTCATCCTGGGCATCGAGCTGCTGCGCTTCGACATGTCCGAGTACATGGAGCGCCATGCCGTCTCGCGCCTGATCGGCGCGCCGCCGGGATACGTCGGCTTCGACCAGGGCGGCCTCCTGACCGAGGCCATCACCAAGAAGCCGCACTGCGTGCTGCTGCTGGACGAGATCGAGAAGGCCCACCCCGAGGTCTTCAACATCCTTCTGCAGGTCATGGACCACGGAACGCTGACGGACAACAACGGCCGGAAGGCGGATTTCCGCAACGTCATCATCATCATGACGACCAACGCCGGTGCCGAAACCCTGCAGAAGAACGTGATCGGCTTCTCCGGCGCGCGCGAGCAGGGCGACGAGATGGCGGAAATCAAGCGCATGTTCACGCCGGAGTTCCGCAACCGCCTGGACTCGATCATTTCGTTCAAGGCCCTGAACGAAGAGATCATCCTGCGCGTGGTCGACAAGTTCCTGATGCAGCTGGAAGAGCAACTGCACGAGAAGCGCGTCGAGGTCATCTTCACCGATGCCCTGCGCGCCTACCTGGGCAAGAAGGGCTTCGATCCGCTGATGGGCGCGCGTCCCATGCAGCGCCTGATCCAGGACACCATCCGCCGCGCGCTGGCCGACGAACTGCTGTTCGGCAAGCTGGTCAGCGGCGGCCGGGTGACCGTGGACATGGTCGACGACGAGATCAAGCTCAACTTCGACGATACGCCACCCAAGGCCGCGCCGCAGCCGGAGGTGGAACTGGCTGACTGACCCCCCCGTACGCGCTTACGCGCGCCCCCCAGGGGGCGGCACTGGCGGACCGGCGGAGCCGGATCCGCTGTGCCCTGGGTCTGTGTGGGGCCGTCGACGGTTGTTGGCGGCCTGTTTTTTTGCCGCCGGGCCGCCCCCAAGGCAAAAAGCGCCCCCTCGGGGGGCAGCGCCGCCGCGTAGCGGCAAGCGTGGGGGCATATTTTTTGCCGCAGGGCCGCCCCAAGGCAAAAAGCGCCCCCTCGGGGGGCAGCGCCGCCGCGTAGCGGCAAGCGTGGGGGTATTTTTTTGAGGTGTGTGGTTTTGTGGGGTATCTATTAGGGTAAATCTGGGGTAATATTGCTGTACTGCACAAATCACGCCATCGCCCTGTCGGGCACCGGTGTGGCCTTCATGCAGACGATCGGTAACCAAGTGGGTTGACCGAAAACTGCATCGTCTCTGACCTCGTTTTTCCCTTTGCGTTGCGCGCACGGTGATATCGGTCGGCGCCGATGATCCGTCCGGAGCGGCCGTGTCCGTCTCCGCAGCGTAGCGCCAGCTTTCCAGGCTCGATGAATCCGGCCCCGTCCTTGGCGGGGCCATGGCCGCGTTTTTCGCGCGTCCGGGTATGTCCGGTGGGGAAAGGCTTGCGTTGCGCCATACGTAACGTAAGGAATGAATATGTCTTTCACTGAACTCGGCCTTGCTCCCGCCATCGTCGGCGCGCTGACCGAAGCCGGCTTTACCGAGCCGACGCCGGTCCAGGCCCGGGCCATCCCGCTGGCGCTGGAGGGGCACGACCTCATGGTGTCGTCCCAGACCGGTAGCGGCAAGACCGCGGCCTTCATGCTGCCGGCCCTGAACCGGCAGGTCCAGGCTTCGCCGCTGCGCACGCCCGGCGTGCGCGTGCTGGTGCTGACCCCCACGCGCGAGCTGGCCCAGCAGGTGTCGGAAGCCACCCGCACCTATGGCAAGGCGCTGAACTGGCTGCGCACGGCCACGGTCGTCGGCGGCATGCCCTATGGTGCCCAGTTGAAGGCGCTGTCGCGCCGGGTCGACGTGCTGGTCGCGACCCCGGGCCGTCTGCTGGACCACGTCCAGTCCGGCAAGGTGAACCTGTCCGAAGTCGAGGTCCTGGTGCTGGACGAGGCCGACCGCATGCTGGACATGGGTTTCATCGACGACATCGAGGCCATCGTGGCGCGCACGCCCGCCACCCGGCAGACGCTGCTGTTCTCGGCCACGCTGGACGGCTCGGTGGCCCGGATGGCTGCCAAGATGATGCGCGACCCCCAGCGCATCGAGATCGCCAGCCAGAAGGAAAAGCACGCCAACATCACCCAGTCGCTGCTGTACGCGGATGACATGGAGCACAAGATGCGCCTGCTGGACCACCTGCTGCGCGACGTCAACATCCAGCAGGCCATCGTCTTCACCTCGACCAAGCGCGCGGCCGACGATCTGGCCGACACGCTGGCCGACCAGGGCTTCGCCGCCGAGGCGTTGCATGGCGACATGAACCAGCGCCAGCGTACCCGTACCCTGGGCAACATGCAGCGCGGCCGGGTGCAGATCCTTGTCGCCACCGACGTGGCGGCGCGGGGTATCGACGTGCAAGGCATCAGCCACGTCGTCAACTTCGACCTGCCCATGCAGGCCGAGGACTACGTGCACCGCATCGGCCGTACCGGCCGCGCGGGCCGCGACGGCCTGGCGTTCACGCTGGCCGCGCATGGCGAGCGTCACAAGATCCGCACCATCGAGCGTTATACGGACCAGAGCATCCCCGTCCAGGTGATCCCCGGACTCGAGCCGCAGCGCGCGCCGCGGCCCGGCTCCGACCGTCCGCGCCGCGGCGGCCCCGGCGGCAAGCCGGGCTGGCGCCAGGGCGGCCGTGGCGGCTACCAGAATCGTGAAGGCGGGCAGCGGCAGTACGAAGGCCGTGGCCATTTCGACCGCAACCGCGACGAGCGTCCGGCTTTCGGCGACCGTCCGCGCGGCGAGCGCCGCCATGGCGAACCGTCCCAGGGCGAACGCCAGGGCTACGGTGAGCGCCGGTACGAGCCGCGCTTCCAGGACGATCGCCGCGAGCGTTCGCCCGAAGGCCAGGGCTACGCCGCCCGGCCGCGTGGCGACCGTCCGCAGGGCGAGCGCACCTGGGGCGATCGTCCCCGCGCGGCCCGTCCGGAAGGCGATCGCCGCGATGCGCCCGTGCGCCGCTTCGATTCCCGTCGTCGCGCCGCCTGACGGCATCCTGCAAGGCCAACCCGGCGCGGCGGCCAGCCGCCGCGCCCGACGCCCCCGACCCGCGGCCCCAGGCCGCGCGCGGGGGCGTTTTCACGTCCGGCCATCGCGCATCGTCCAGATCATTCGTCTTCAATTGATTTGAATTGAAATATTATTAGGAGATATGATTTGCCTTGGTATTGCCCGGGCGACTCATGACTCGTTTTCTTCTTGCGACGTGGACGGCGGTATGGCTGGCAGGCATCGCGCCTTCGGCGGGAGCGGCCGACGCTGGCGCCACTCCCGGGGCCGCGGCCCAGCCCGACAGCCTGCAGCGCGCCGTCCAGGCCGGCCGGTTGCGCATCGGCTATGCGAACGAGGCGCCGTTCGCCTACATGGACAGCCGGGCGGGCCGATTGACGGGCGAAGCCCCGGAAATCGCCCGTGTGATCCTGGGGCGGCTGGGCATAGGCGAGGTCGAAGGCGTGCTGACCGAGTTCGGCGCGCTGATCCCGGGCCTCCTGGCCGGCCGTTTTGACATGATCGCCGCCGGCATGTACGTGCTGCCCGACCGGTGCCGCCAGATCGCCTTCTCCAATCCCACCTACGGCGTGGGCGACGGGTTCCTCCAGCGTACGGACAATCCGCGCCGATTGCATGGCTATGCCGACGTGGCCGCCGACCCCGGCGCCCGCGTGGGCGTGGTGGTCGGGGCGGTGCAGAACGACTACGCCGCGCGCGCGGGCGTGCCGCCGTCGCAGGTCGTGGTGTTTCCCGACGTGGTCAGCGCGGTCGAGGGCGTGGTGGCGGGGCGGGCGGACGTCTATGCCGCGACGGCGCTGACTTTGAACTACGTGCTGACCAAGGTGCCGGACTGGCAGATCGACAAGGTGGCCCGGTTCGTCCAGCCTATCGAGAACGGCGAAGCGGTGCGCGGGTACGGCGCGTTCGGCTTCCGCCAGGGGGACGTGGCGCTGCGCGAAGCCTTCGACCGCGAGCTGGCGCATTTCATCGGGACGCCCGAGCACCAGCGCCTGGTCGAGCCTTTCGGCTTCACCGCGAACGAACTGCCGGGCGACGCGACGTCGGCGCAGCTGTGCGGGCAGTCTCCCGCCGCCGCGCCCGCCCCGGCCTCCGATCCGTCATGACTGACCTTCCCGAGCTGTTGCCGCCCTTGCTGCGCGGCCTGTGGGTCACCTTGCAGCTCACCGCGGGCGCGGCGGCGCTGGCCATCCCGGCGGCGCTGCTGTCCGGCCTGGGGCGCATGTCGCGGCGGCCCTACCTGTCGTGGCCCGCGGCCTGCTACGTGGAGGTGTTCCGCGGAACGTCCGCGCTGGTGCAGCTTTTCTGGGTCTACTACGTGCTGCCTCTGCTGGGCCTGCGGCTGCCGGCGGTCTGGGCGGGCATCCTGGTGCTGGGCCTGCATACCGGGGCCTACGGAGCCGAGATCGTGCGCGGCGCGATCGCCAACGTGCCCAAGGGGCAGGCCGAGGCCGCGGTGGCGCTGAACATGACGCCGACGGCCACGCTGTGGCGCATCCTGGTGCCGCAGGCCGTGCCGCTGATGCTGCCGCCGGCCGGCAACCTCCTGATCGAACTGCTCAAGAACACCGCCCTGGTGTCGCTGATCACCATCACCGACCTGACCTTCAGCGCGCAACTGCTGCGCAGCGAGACTTTCCGCACCGTGGAGGTGTTCAGCATCGCGCTGCTCATGTATTTCGCCGCCGCCCAGGTCCTGAACGGCGGCATGCGGCTGCTGGAGCGGCGTGCGGCCCGCCACCGGGGGCGGACATGAGCGCGGCCGCCAGCCAGCCGCTGTTCGACTGGGGCTATGCCCGCGCCGTGCTGCCCACCTTGCTGGACGGCCTGGCGATCACCGTGCAGGCCACGCTGCTGGGCATGGCGCTGGCCGTGACGCTGGGGCTGGTGCTGGCGCTGATGCGAAGGGCGCCGCTGCGGCCGCTGGCCTGGGGCGCGGCGCTGGTCATCGAGTTCGTGCGCAGCACGCCGCTGCTGATGCAACTGTTCTTCCTGTTCTACGTACTGCCGGTCACGGGCGTGCAGTTCTCGCCGCTGACCACCGGCGTACTGGGACTGGGGGTGCACTACGCCGCCTACTGCGCCGAGGTGTACCGGGCCGGCCTGGAAAGCGTGCCGCGCGGGCAGTCGGACGCGGCGCTGGCGCTCAATCTCGGTCGCTGGCGGACGCTGCGGGACGTCATCCTGCCGCAGGCGATCCCGCCCATCGTGCCGGCGCTGGGGAACTACTTCGTCGCCATGTTCAAGGATACGCCGCTGCTGTCGGCCATCACCGTGGTGGAACTGCTCCAGGCCAGCAAGATCGCCGGTTCGGCCACGTTCCGCTATACCGAGCCGCTCACGCTGGTGGGGCTGATCTTCCTGGCGCTGAGCCTGGCCGCGGCCTGGGGAGTGAGGCGCGTGGGAGCCAGGCTGCGCTGAGCCGGACGACGACATGAAGGAGGACGCATGAGCGCCAGTGTCACGCTGGAGAATGTCTGCAAGCGCTACGGCGAGGTCGAGGTGCTGCGGGGCCTGGACCTGCACATTCCGGCCGGCCAGACGGTCGCGCTGATCGGTCCGTCGGGGTCCGGCAAGTCGACGCTGCTGCGCCTGCTGATGACGCTGGAGCGGCCCGATGCCGGCCGCATCCTGATCGATGGCGAATCCATGTGGACCGAACGGCGGGGCAGCCGGGAAGTCCCGGCCCGGCCGGCGCATCTGCGCAGGGTGCGGGGACGGATAGGCATGGTGTTCCAGCACTTCAACCTGTTCCCCCATATGACGGCATTGCGCAATGTGGCCGAGGCGCCCAGGCACGTGCTGGGGCTGGGCCGGGACGAAGCCGAGCAGCGGGCGCGCGAATACCTGGACATGGTGGGGCTGGGAGACAAGCTGGATCGGTATCCCGCCAATCTTTCCGGCGGCCAGAAGCAACGGGTCGGCATTGCCCGCGCGCTGGCCATGCGGCCGGAAGTCATGCTGTTCGACGAGGTGACCTCGGCGCTGGACCCGGAATTGGTGGGCGGCGTGCTGGAGATCATGCGGGAGCTGTCGGCGCGGCGCACCATGACGATGATCGTCGTGACGCACCAGATGAAGTTCGCCGAGCGCAGCTCGGACCGCACCCTGTTCTTCGACGGCGGCCGCATCGTCGAGGACGGACCGTCCGCCCAGGTCTTCGGCCATCCGGCCCGCGCGCGCACGCGCCAGTTCCTGGAAGCCGTCATCGAGGCCTGAGGCGGCCGTCCCGGTCGCGGCAACGAGGGTAGACTATTAGGAGCCCGGCGCCATCCACGCGCGCCGGATCTTCATCAGTCGGGAATCGTTAGCCGCCATGCGCTGCCTGGTCATCGAAGACGAAGTCGATACTTCGCGCTATATCTGCAACGGTCTGAAGGAGGCCGGCCACGAGGTGGCGGCCTGCCGCGACAGCGCCGACGGGCTCAATCGCGCCATGACCGAGGCCTGGGACGTCATCATCCTGGACCGCATGCTGCCCAACGACGTGGACGGCCTGTCCATCCTGACCACGCTGCGAGGCATAGGCAAGACGACGCCCGTGCTGATCCTGAGCGCGCTGGCGGGGCTGGACGAGCGGGTCAGGGGGCTGCGCGGCGGCTGCGACGACTACCTCACCAAGCCGTTCGCGTTCTCCGAGCTGGCGGCGCGGGTCGAGGCCCTGTACCGCAGGGCCCGTGCCCGCGACGATGTGCGCGAACTGCGCATCGCCAATCTCCGGGCCGACCTGACCAAGCGCACCGTCGAGCGCGACGGCAAGACCATCACGCTGCAGCCGCGCGAGTTCCGCCTGCTGGTCTACCTGCTGTTGAACCAGGAACAGGTCGTGACCCGCACCATGCTGCTCGAGGCGGTCTGGGACTATCGCTTCGATCCGCAGACCAACGTGATCGATGTGCAGATCAGCCGCCTGCGCAACAAGATCGACAACGGCTTCGCGCCTCCCCTGATCCATACGGTGCGCGGGGTGGGGTACATGATCTCGGCGGCGCCGCGTTGAGCACGGCCTACGACGATTATCCCGGCCGCCAGACCGGGCCGCTGGCCTTCGTCCGGCGCCTGTGGCAGTCGGTCGCGTTCCGGCTCGCGCTGGGCTATGGCGTGTCGGTGGTGCTGTTCATGATGGTGCTGCTGTCGGTGCTGTACGTGCAGACCATCGGCGTGCTGCAGAATCGCATCGACCGGCAACTGGTGTCGGCCAGCCACCGGATGGTCAGCCATTTCGAGGCCTACGGGCCCGAGCGGCTGGCCGACGACATCACCGAGACCCTGACCGACGGCGTCAACTCCGATACCGAGGTCTACCTGCTGGCCACAGCGGCGGGCAAGAAAATGGCGGGCAACATCGCCGTTTCCCGCGACCTGCTCAAGCCCACCTTCGGGATCGTCGAAAAGCAGGTGCTGCGGGACGGGCGCATCTCCTACAGCCGGTTCCGCACGGAACTGCTGGCCGACGGGTCCGTCCTGCTGGTCGGCCGCGACATGCGCGACCAGAAGGACCTCGAGCAACTGGTCGGCAACGCGCTGATGGCGGCGGCGGTGGTCTCGGTGCTGCTGGCCATCATCGGCGCCATCGTGTTCCGCGACCAGCTCGAGAGCCGGGTCGGCGCGATCCGCCGCACCGCCGCCCAGATCGAGGCCGGCGACCTGACGCAGCGCATCCCGGTGTCCGGCAAGGACGACGAGTTCGCGCGCCTGAGCCACGACATCAACCTGATGCTGGACCGGATCGAGATCCTGATGGACGGCGTGCGGCACGTCTCCAACACCATCGCCCACAATCTGCGCACGCCGCTGTCGCGGATCCGCGCCAAGCTGGAAGTGGCCAGCCGTCCGGGCACGGACCCGGCGCAGGTGGCGCAGGCCACGACCTTCGCCATCCGCGAGATCGAGGAACTCACCATCGTCTTCGACAAGCTGCTGCAGATCGCCGAGGCGGAGTCGGGCGCTCGGCGCCAGGCTTTCCAACCGGTATCGCTGAACGACATCGTGGCCGACGTGGTGGAACTGTACGAGCCGGTGGCCGAGGAAAAGGGCGTGGAGCTGCGCGTGCGCATGGACGAAGACGTCATGGCGGCGGGCGACAAGGACCTGCTGGCCAGCGCCGTGGCCAACCTGCTGGACAACGCGATCAAATACGCCGGCAGCCCCGCCCGCGTCACGGTCAGCACGCAGCGAGAAAGCGACACGGTGTCGCTGGTGGTGCAGGACAACGGGCCCGGCATCCAGGCCATCGAGCGCTCCAAGGTCGGGACCCGGTTCTTCCGGCTCAACCGCCGCGTACCGGGCTACGGCCTGGGCCTGGCCAGCGTGACGGCCATCGCCAGCCTCCACAACGCTTCGTTGGACCTGGACGACGCCGGCCCCGGCCTGGTGGCCCGTATCACGCTGCCCAGGCTGGGAAAAATGACAAAACGGTAATGTTTCGGCCATGCTTTCCCTTTCAGCCGGTCGCTAACATCACGCGATCCGGATCAGGAGTGCCTCGCGCCGTGGGACGCGTCGACGACCGATCCGAGCCGTAAAATCGTCAAAGGTCGCTCATGCCGCGTTTTGCCCATTTTGTCGTCGTCACCTGTCTGCTTGCCCTGGCGGCCTGCTCGGACAAGCAAGAGGCTCCTCCGGCTCCCACCGAAAACGCCGCGCCGCTCGCGCCCGGGCAGGTCCGCGTCAAGCCGGCCTCGCTCAAGTACATGGAAATCCAGGAAATGGGGACCCAGGGCGCGGTGCACGTGGTGTGGGCGCCGGCCCGGGTGGCTTTCCGCGAGGAACAGGTGGCCGAGGTGGTGGCGCCGGCATCCGGCCGCATCCTCCAGGTCCAGGCCCAGGTGGGCGACGTGGTCAAGGCCGGAACGCCGCTGGCGACGCTGTCCAGCCCCGACGCCTCGCGCGTGCGGGCCGACTACGCCAATGCCCAGGTCGAACTGCGGGTGGCCCAGGCCGAGGCCAAGCGCCAGCGCCTGATGATGGAGAAGGGCATCGGCATCGAGGCCGAACTGGTCGTGGCCGAGGCCAAGCTGCAGGAGGCCCAGCACAACGCCGACGTGGCGTCGCGGGCCGCCAGCTTCCTGGGCGGCGGCGGCAGCGACACGCTGCTGCTGCGCGCGCCGCGCGCCGGCGTGGTCATCAACCGCAACACCACGCCCGGCGCGTCGGTGGGACCCGATTCCGGATCGCTGTTCACCGTGGGCGATCCGACCGCGCTGTGGATCAACGCCGACGTCTTCGAAAGCGACCTCAGCACGATCGCCCAGGGGGCGCCGGTGCAGATCGTGGTGGCCTCGCTGGACCGGCCCCTGACGGGCAAGGTGCTGCGCGTGGGCTCGGCCCTGAACGCCCAGACCCGCCGCGGGCAGGTGTTCATCACGCTGGACGACTCCAATCCCAACCTGCGCGCGGGCATGCTGGCCCGGGCCGGCATCCAGAGCCGCGCCGCCGAGGGGTTGTCGGTGCCCGTCACCTCGGTGCTGATCAAGGACGGCCAGCGCTCCATCGTATTCGTCCAGGTCTCGGACAACGTGTTCGAGGCGCGTACCGTGTCGCTGGGCCAACCGTCCAACGGCTACATCCCCGTATTGTCGGGCATCGAGCCGGGCGACAAGGTGGTCACCAAGGGCGGCTTGCTGCTCGACGGCGCCGCCAACCAACTGCTGTAAGGATCCGCCATGCGTTCACTCATTGCGCTGGTGGTTCATCGCCGCCTGGTGGCGCTGACCGCGACGCTGATCGTCGCCATCTACGGCGTCTACGCCTTCCTGAACACCGCCATCGAGGCCTATCCCGACGTCACCAACGTCCAGGTGGGCGTCATCTCGCTCGCCCCCGGCCTGGCGCCGGAAGAGGTCGAGCGGCAGGTGACGTTTCCCCTCGAGCGGGCGCTGAACGGCACGCCCGGGCTGGTGTCGCTGCGGTCCGAGAGCTATTTCGGCCTGTCGATGATCACCATGGTCTTCGACGACAAGACCAAGAGCTTCGACGCGCGGGTGCAGGTCACCCAGCGGCTGCCGTCGGCCGACCTGCCCGACGGCGTGACGCCGGAGATGGCGCCCGACAACACGCCGCTGGGCAAGATCTTCTATTACCGGCTCAACAGCGACCGCCACACGCTGGCCCAGCTGCGCTCCGAGCAGGAATGGACCGTGGCCCGGGTCCTCAAGCAGATCCAGGGCGTGGCCGATGTGGTCAGCATGGGCGGCTTCGTCAAGGAGTTCCACATCGAGGTGGATCCGGCCAAGCTGATGGCGCACAACCTGACGCTGGACCAGGTGGTCGAGGCCGTCTCGAAGTCCAACCAGAACGTGGGCGGCGGGCTGCTGCGCCGCGGCGAGCAATCGCTGATCATCCGCGGCATCGGCCTCTTGCGCACGCCGCGCGACATCGAGACCATCGTGCTGGACGTGCACAACAACACCCCCGTGCGCGTCAAGGACGTGGCCCGCGTGGTGCAGTCCTACACGCCGCGCCAGGGCTCGGTGGGGATGAACGACGAGGACGACATCGTCGAAGGCATCGTGCTGCTCAAGCGCGACGAGAATCCCAGCAAGGTGCTGGACCAGGTCCACGCCAAGGTGGACGACATCAACGCGCACATGCTGCCCACGGGCATGCGCATCGAGCCCAGCTATGACCGCTCGCACCTGGTCGGCCATACGCTGCATACCGTCTATCACAACCTGCTGTTCGGCGCGACGCTGATCGTGGGCGTGCTGTGGCTGTTCCTGCGCAGCCTGCGCGGTTCGCTGATCGTCGCGGTGGTCATCCCGCTGTCGCTGCTGGTGGCGTTCGTCGGCCTGCATTTCCTGGGCATGCCGGCCAACCTCATCTCCATGGGCGCCATCGACTTCGGCATCATCGTCGACGGCGCGGTGGTGCTGACCGAGGCCATCATCCACAAGGCCAGGCTGCGAAAACCCGCCTCGCGCCGCGACATGTTCGAGTTGATCATCGAGGCCGCCATGTCGGTGGCCAAGCCGACGCTGTTCGCGATGGCCATCGTGATCGCGGCCCTGATCCCCGTGTTTTCGCTGGAAAGCATCGAAGGCCGCATCTTCCGCCCGCTGGCCATGACCTACACTTTCGCGCTGGTCGGCGCGCTGGTGTTCGCGCTGACGCTGGTGCCCGCGCTGTGCGCGCTGCTGCTGCGTCCCAAGGACGTGGTGGCGCCCGAGCCGGCGGTGTTCCTGCGCATGCACCATGCCTATTCGGGATGGATCGCGCGCGTGCTGGAAAGCCGCCGCAACCGGCGCAACGTGTTCGCCGTGGCCGTCGTCGCGCTGTTGCTGGCGCTGTACGCGGGTTCGCAACTGGGGACCGAGTTCCTGCCCGAACTGGACGAGGGCGACGCCTACGTGCTGGTGCAGATGCCGCCGTCGATCTCGCTGGAGAAGGGGCAGGAGCTGCTGCGCACCATACGCATGCGGCTCAAGGAGGTGCCCGAGGCGATCTCCGTCACCAGCGAGCAGGGGCGGCCGGAAGACGGCACCGACAACGAGACCATCAACGTCGCCAAGGTGCTGGTGCGCCTGAAGGAACGCGCCCAGTGGCGCAAGGGCCTGACCAAGGACGAACTGGTGGCCCAGATGCGCCAGTCCCTGGCGGACATCCCTGGCGTGCAGTTCAACTTCGCCCAGCCCATCCGCGACAGCGTCGAGGAATCGACCTCGGGCGCGCGCGGCCACGTGGTGCTGAAGGTGTTCGGCAGCGAGATCGAGACCATGCGCGGCATCCTGCAGCAGACCAAGGAGGCCGTCAGCCACATCGATGGCGTGGTCGACCTGGACCTGTACCGCGACGCGCCGGCCCCGCAACTGCACATCGAGTTCAACCGCGACGCGCTGGCGCGCTACGGCATTTCCATGGAAGTGGCCGACACCGCCGTCGAGACCGCGCTGGCGGGCAAGGTGGTCACCACCGCCTGGGAAGGCGAGCGCAGCGTGCCCGTGCGGGTGCGCCTGCCCTACGTGGACCGGATGGACGAGGCACGCATACGCGAGATCCAGGTCTCGGCGCCCGACGGCACCTACGTGCCGCTGCACGCCCTGGCCAGCATCAGCTTCAAGGTGGGCAACTCCTCGATCTTCCGCGAGGGCAACGCCCGCTACATGGCGCTGAAGTTCAACGTCCAGGGGCGCGACATGGGCTCGGTCGTGAAAGAGGCCATCGCCGCCTTCAAGAAGGACGTGAAGATGCCCGAGGGCTACATCGCCCAGTGGGGCGGCCAGTGGGAGAACCAGCAGCGCGCCTCGGCCCGCCTGAAGATCGTCGTGCCGCTGTCGCTGCTGGTGGTGTTCGTCCTGCTCTTCAGCGCGCTGGGCAGCGCGCGCAGCGCGTCCATCATCCTGCTGACCGCGCCGTTCGCCATGATAGGCGGCATCGTCGCGCTGCACCTGACCGGCATCGATCTGTCCATCAGCGCGGCGATCGGCTTCATCGCCCTCTTGGGGCAGGTGGCGCTGGCCGGCCTGCTGGTCCTGAGCGCGGTCGAGAACCTGCGGCGCGAGGGCGTGGCGCTGGTTCCCGCGCTGATCGAGGGGGCCGCCGAGCGCATGCGCTCCATCCTGATGGTGGCGCTGCTGGGCCTGATCGGCCTGTTGCCCATGGCCTTGTCCACCGGCGTGGGCAGCGAGACCCAGCGTCCGTTCGCTTCCGTGGTGGTGGGAGGCATGGCGGTGCTGCCGCTGGTGGCGCTGTTCGTGCTGCCCGTGCTGTATGCCTGGCTGGGACCCAGGCGCATGCTGACCGCCGAGGAGCGCGACGCGGCATCTATGGACAACGAAAATGCGTAAGTATCTAGGTATCCTGCTGGTCGCGCTGTGTCTGCCGGCGGCGCGCGCGGCCGATCTGCCCCCGGCGCTGGGCACCGAAGTGTCGCTGCCCCAGCTGCTGGAACTGGTCAAGACCTCCAGCCCCGCGCTGCAGGCCGAGCGCACGCAGGTGGCGATGGCCGAGGCCGACCTGATGACGGCCCAGACCTTCTCCAACCCCAGCGTGGCCTATACCCACAAGCGGGGCGAGAAGGAAACCACCATCTCGCAGGACATTCCGATCTTCGGCCAGCGCGGCGCCCGCATCGAGAGCGCCAAGAGCGGCGTCGAGGCGGCCCGGGCACAACTGCGGCTGGTCTATGCCCAGGCCCTGCAGGATGCGGCCCGGGACTTCATGTCGCTGCTGGTATCGCAGGAGCGCGAGAAGCGCTGGCTGGACGCCAAGGACGACCTGGAAGGTGCCTTCCGCATCGTGCAAGGCCAGGTCCAGGCGGGGGCGCGCAGCCGCTACGATCTGACCCGGCTCGAGGTGGAGCGCGCCTCGCTGGATGCGCAACTGGCCCAGGCCCAGGCCGAGACGCTGCAGGCATCCGCCCGGGTGGCGGCCAGTGTCGGCGCGCCGGCGTGGCGGCCGCGCGCGGCCGGTTCCATCGTCTCGCACTGGAATGCCCTGAGTTTCGACGCCATCTGGCCGCAGGCGCAGAACCGCCTGCCCGCGGTGCGCGCGGCGCTGGCCCAGCAAGCCTTCGCCGAGAAGCAGCTGGAGGCCGAGCGGCGCCAGGCCTATCCCACGCCCACTTTCATGGTCGGCCGGCTGAACAACAACGAGGGCCGCAGCACCGAGTACGGCGTGTCGGTGGCCATTCCGCTGTTCGACCGCAACCAGGGGCCCATCGCGCGCGCGGCCGCCGAGGCCGACGGCATGCGCCTGCGCAGCCGGGCCATCGTCGTGGCCGCGGAAAGCGAACTGCGCCGCGCCACCGAGCAGCTCAACCGTCGCCAGCAGCTGGCCGACCGCTTCGAGAAGGAAGGCCTGTCCATGATCCCGCGCCTGCGGCAGATGGCGCAGGATTCCTACACGCTGGGCCGGGGCAGCATCCTCGACCTGGTCGATGCGATCCAGGCCGTGGCCGAGAAAAAGAACACCTACCTGGACTTGCTCGAGGCGGTGATGCAGGCCGAGGTGGATGTGCGCATCGCCTCGGGGGAACTGGGGGCCGACCTGCTCGAATGACCCGGAAGCGGCCGCCCGCCGGCCCCCCGGCGGCGTAAACTAGCGGACATGGCCGGCCCCATCGCGGGGGTTTTTTCCGGCCGGTTCTCATTCCGGGGGTTCAAATGAAATCATGGGCATTGCGCGGCTTCCTGCTGGCCGGGCTGGCGCTGGCAACGGCCGCGAAAGCGGACATCACCGTCGGCATCGATCTCGCCACCACCGGCCCGGCGGCGGCGATCGGCATTCCCTCCAAGAACGTGGTCATGATGTGGCCGCCCACGCTGGGCGGCGAGAAAGCCAACTACATCATCCTGGACGACGGGTCCGACCCGACCAACACCGTCACCAACGTGCGCAAGCTCACTTCCGAGCAGCGCATCGACGTCCTGGTCGGCCCCAACACCACGCCGGCCGCGCTGGCGGTGCTGGACGTGATCGCCGAAAGCAGGACGCCCATGGTGGCCCTGGCGGCCAATGCCTCCATCATCGAGCCCCATGCCGACGCCAAGCGCAGATGGGCCTTCAAGATGCCCCAGAACGATTCGCTCATGGCCAGCGCCATCGTCGGACACATGGCCCGCGCCGGGGTGAAGACGGTCGGCTTCATCGGCTTCAACGATTCCTATGGCGAGAGCTGGTGGAACGAGTTTTCGCCGCTGGCGCAGAAGGCCGGCATCAAGGTCGTCGCCAACGAGCGCTACAACCGTACCGATACCTCGGTGACCGGACAGGTGCTCAAGCTGATGGTGGCCAAGCCCGACGCCATCCTGGTGGCCGCCTCGTCCACCCCGGCGCTGCTGCCGCAGAAGACGCTGGTGGACCGCGGCTACCGGGGCAAGCTCTACCAGACCCACGGCATCGCCACGCCCGAGTTCCTGCGCCTGGGCGGCAAGGCGGTGGAAGGCACGCTGTTCCCGACCGGCCCCGGCGTGGTGGCGCACGGCCTGCCGGCCTCGCACCCGGTCAAGAAGGTGGCCACCGAGTTCGTCGACCGCTATGAGGCCAAGTTCGGCGCCGGTTCGGTCACCCAGTTCGCGGGCGACGCCTGGGGAGCCTGGATGCTGCTGGACGATGCGGTGGGACGCGCGCTGAAGAAGGGCGCCAAGCCCGGCACGCCGGAGTTCCGCGCCGCGCTGCGCGACGCGATCGAATCGACCACCAACCTGACCGTACCCAACGGAGTATTGAACATCTCGGCCAGCGACCACCAGGGGTTCGACGAACGCTCGCGCGTCATGGGCATCGTGCGCGACGGCAAGTTCGCCTACGAGGGCGAAGGCAAGAGCAGGTAAGCACGGTACGGGGCGCCCCAGGGGGGCGCCCTTTTTGTTGTTCAATAAAATTGTCGACAATAATAAAGAAGGCAATTATAGTGGGACAGACATTCACCGGTCCGAGGAGACGGCATGAGCTGGCGGGCGGAAGCGGACGAGATCCGGCGCAGGCGGGAACTGGCGCGGGCATGCGGCGGCGAAACATCGGTGGCACGCCAGCACGCGGCCGGCAAGCTGACGGTGCGCGAACGCATCGACAAGCTGCTGGACGCCGGGTCGTTCCAGGAGGTCGGGCAACTGGCCGGCCGGGCCGTTTATACGGAGGGCAAGCTGACCGGTTTCGAGCCCGCGCCCTATGTGATGGGACTGGGCCGCATCTCCGACCGGCCCGTGGCGGTGGGGGGCGAGGACTACACCATCCGCGCCGGCACCGGCTTCGGCAGCGACCGCCGCAAGGGCGGGCAGGGCGGCTTCGTCGAGGACCTGGCCTTCCACTACCGCATTCCGCTGGTCAACCTGATCGACGGCACCGGCGGCACCGTCAACACGGTCAAGCGCAAGGGCTACTCGGTCACGCCAGGCTACGGCCAGGACGGCTTCGAGCGTTCGGTGTCGCTGATGGGCATGGTGCCCGTGGTGAGCGCGGTCATGGGAACGGTGGCGGGCGGCCCGGCGGGGCGCGCCATGCTGGCCCACTGGACCGTCATGGTGCGCGACAGCAGCCAGATCTTCGCCGCCGGCCCGCCGGTGGTCGAGCGCGCCTTCGGCGTCAAGCTGCACAAGAACGACCTGGGCGGCGCCAAGATCGCCGCCGACACCGCCGGCACGATCGACAACGTGGCGCCGGACGAGGAAACCTGCCTGGCGCAGATCCGGCGCTTCCTGTCGTACATGCCGCAGAACGCCTGGGAGCTGCCGCCCGTGCTCATGTCGGGCGACCCCGTGGACCGCTGCGAGGACGCGCTGGTGGACATCGTGCCCCGGTCCGAGCGGCAGGCCTACAACATGAAGAAGCTGGTGGGCATGGTCGTTGACCGCGGGTCGGAGTTCGAGATCCAGCCGGGCTTCGGCCGGGCCGTCATCACGATGCTGGCGCGCATGAACGGCAAGGTCGTGGGGGTGGTGGCGAACAACCCCATGTTCGGCGGCATCGTAGACGTGAAGGCGGCGCGCAAGCAGACGCATTTCATCGATCTGTGCGATGCCTTCAACATTCCGCTGATCTTCTTCGTCGACGTGCCCGGTCTCCTGATCGGGGTCGAGTCCGAATCCGAGGCCATCATGCGCTTCGGCATCCAGCAGCGCTACGTGCTGGCGCAGGCCACGGTGCCGATCTACACGGTGCTGGTGCGCAAGTGCTTCGGGGTCGCGGGCGGCAGCGTGATCGACCGCTCGGGGCTGAACTTCAAGATCGCCTGGCCGTCCGCCAGCTGGGGTTCGCTGCCCATCGAAGGGGGCGTCAAGGCGGCCTACCGTGCCGACATCCAGGGCGCCGCGGACCCGGCCGCGCGCGAAGCCGAGATCGAGGCCGAGCTGCGGGCGCTGTCCTCGCCATTCCGCACCGCCGAGGCCTTCGCGGTGGAGGACCTGATCGACCCCCGCGAGACGCGGCCCTACCTGTGCCAGTTCATCGATGCGGCGCAGGGCCGGCTGCGGACCACGCTGGGCCCCAAGCTGCGCGCGGGAGTGCGCCCGTGACACCGGCACGGCCCGCGCCGCCCGACACCAGCCGCGCCGCGGCGTTCCTGCAGGCCTTCGAAGAGGACCGCGGCACGCCCATCGCGTTCTGGTGGGTGTTCGCCGGGCCGTCCAATACGCTGACGCTGCCCGAGCAGATCGCGGCCAGCGTCGGCGACCGCATCATCTCGCATGCCATCGCACCGGGCGAATGGATACGCGAACAGGAGATCGGCCAGCAGTTCGGCGTCAGCCGCAGTCCGGTGCGCGAGGCCATGCGCCTGCTGGAGCGCGAGGGCGTGGTGCGCATACACGCCAGGCGGGGCGCCCGCGCGACCTTCCTGGCGCAGAAGGAAATCCAGGACCTGTTCGAGGTGCGCGCCAGCCTGGTGCGCCTGGTCGGGCGCCGTGCCGCCGAGCACCGCCCCGAGCGGCTGCTCGAACTGCTGGAGATCGGTTTCTGCACCCTGGGCGAGACGGCCGACGACCCGGCCACCGCGCGCCGCTACGGCGAGACCGCGGCGCAGATGACCCTGCTGTGCGCGGCGCTGTGCGGCAACGACCGCCTGTTCCCGCTGATCGCCTCGCTGTCCATGCAGATGCTGCGCTACACCAGCCTGGGGCTGCGGTCGTGTGAGCGGCGCCGCCGTTCCCTCGTCCTGTGGCGCGGCGCCATCGATGCCATCCGGCGCGGCGATGCCGACGCCGCCGAACAGTTTTTCGCCAGTCGCCTGGAAGAGAACTGGCGGGAGATCCGCCGTTTGTTGGAGACCGAAGTGCCAGCGTAGAACACATTCCCGTCAGGAGGGAAGCATGGAGACTATCTATCAAGGCCGCCGCCGCGTGATCGCCGCGCTGGGGACGGGCATGGGAGGATTGCTGCTGGGCGCGGCCGCACGGCCGGCGTGGGGTGCGTGGCGGCCCGACCAGAACGTGGAGTTCGTCGTGCCGGCCGGGCCGGGCGGCGCGCTGGACCAGACCGGCCGCGCGATGAAGCAGTTCTACGACGAGAGCCACGTGCCGGGCGGCAAGACCTTCCTGGTCACCAACAAGCCAGGCGCGAACGGCAAGATCGCCTTCGAGGTACTGTTGCAGAAACGGGCCGATCCGCACTACCTGTCGATCAATTCCCACGGCTACATCTCGAGCTACCTGACGGGCAACCTCGACATCCTGCCGCATCGGGACCTGACCCCCATCGCCGTGATCCAGGACGAGTTCGTGGTGGCGGCGGTGCGCACGGAGTCGCCCATACAGTCCGCCGCCGACCTGGCCGAGCGGCTGCGCAGGGATCCCGCCAGCCAGCGCATAGGCGTGGCCACCAGCATCGGAAACCACATCCACATCGGCACCGCCAAGGCCCTGGGCGCGGCAGGCGTGGACGTGCGCAAGCTCGTGGTGGCGCCGTTCAAGTCCTCGGCCGAGTCCATGGTCGCGCTGGTCGGCGGCCACCTGGACGTGGTGGCCGCGACCACGCCCAACGTGATCGCGCTGAAGAAGGCCGGCAAGATCCGCGTGCTCGCGGTCAGTGCCGGCCAGCGGCTGGGCGGCCAGTTCGCCGACGTGCCGACCTGGAAGGAGCAGGGCATCGATTCGACCTTCAGCTCGGCCATGGGCATCGTCGCCGCCAAGGGCATCTCTGAGGACCAGATCCAGTTTTGGGAAGACATGTGCCGGCGCATGAGCCAGTCGCCGATGTGGGAGCAACTGGCCGAGACCAACCAGAGCCGGCCCAATTTCATGGGACACCGCGACGCGGCGCGGTTCTACGAAGAGGAGTACCAGAGCATGCGCGAGATCGTCGCCAAGCTGGGATTGCTGGGGGCGGGCAAATGAGCAATGCCAGGCTGACCGGGCATCCCGGCCCGCTGAGCGGCTACAAGGCGATCGAGATCTGCTCCACGGTGGCCGGCCCCGCGTGCGGGCGCATCCTGGCGGATTTCGGCGCGGACGTCATCAAGATCGAACCGCCCAGCGGCGATCCGCTACGCAACATGGGCAAGCACGTGGGCGACGTGTCGCTGTACGCCGCCACGGCACTGCGCAACAAGCGCGCGATGGTCATCGACCTGAAGACCGCGGAAGGCCGGGACCTGGTGCGCCGGCTGGCGGCCAAGACCGACGTGCTGGTCGAGAACTACCGGCCCGGTGTGATGGAGCGGCTGGGCCTGGGCTACGAGGACCTGTCGCGCGACAACCCGGGCCTGGTCATGGTGCGCATCAGCGGCTATGGCCAGACCGGTCCCTACCGGATGCGGCCCGGCTACGGCGCGATCTGCGAGGCCATGGCCGGCGTGCGCCACCTGACCGGCGATCCCGACCGGCCGCCGGCGCGCGTGGCGGTGGCCACGACCGACTATCTGTCGGCGGTCTATGCCGCGTTCGGCACGGTGTCGGCGCTGTTGAACCGGACCCGCACCGGCAAGGGGCAGGTGGTGGACGTGGCCCTGTACGAGACGGCCTTCACGCAGATGGAAGTCTACGTGCCCGCCTTCAAGACCCTGAACCTGATCCCCAAGCGGGTGGGGCCCAACCTGCCCAACATGGCACCCAACAGCCTGTATCCCACCCGCGACGGCGGCTATGTACTGATCGCGGCCAACAGCAATCCCACCTTCGAGCGGCTGATCGCGGTCATGGGCCGGCCGGAACTGATCGAGGACCCGCGCATGAGCTCGATCCGCGCGCGCGGATCGAACATCCCCTATTGCAACAGCGTCGTCAGCGAATGGACGCTGCAGCACGACGGCAGCGAGATCGAGCGCATGCTGCTCGAGGCGGAAGTGCCCGTGTCGAGGGTCTACACGATGGCCGACATCTTCGAGGATCCGCAGTTCGCCGCGCGCGGCATGCTGCCGGAAATCCCGCACCCCGAACTGGGCTCGCTGCATCATCCCGGCATCGTGCCCAGGCTGAGCGACACCCCCGGGCGGATCATGCACACCGGGCCGGACCTGGGCCAGGATACGCGGCAGGTGTTGGCCGATGAACTGCAACTGTCGCCCGACGAGATCGACGCGCTGGTCGAGCGCGGCATCGTGGCCTGCGGCGAACCCAAGGAGGCGGCATGAGGAGCGAGCGCCATGTTCCATAAGGTGCTGGTGGCCAATCGCGGCGCGGTCGCGGCCCGCGTGCTGCGCGCGCTCAAGCAGCTCGGCATCCGTACCGTTGCCGTGTATTCCGAGGCGGACCGCGATCTGCCTTACCTGGCGTGGGCCGACGAGACCCGAGCGATCGGTCCGGCCGATGCGCGCGCCAGCTACCTGAACCAGGATGCGCTGCTCGCGGTGCTGGCCGAGACGGGGGCCGACGGCCTGCATCCCGGCTATGGATTCCTGTCCGAGAATGCCGGCTTCGCGCGCCGCGTGGCGGCCCAGGGGGCGACCTTCATCGGGCCCGGCGCGGACTGGATCGAGGCCATGGGCCACAAGACCCGGGCCCGCGACCTGATGGCCGCGCGCGGCATGCCGCTGGGGCCCAGTTCCGGGCTGCTGGACGAGGATGCCGAAGCGACCCTCGCGGCCGCGCGGCGCATCGGCTATCCGGTATTGGTCAAGCCCGCCGGCGGCGGGGGCGGCATAGGGATGCTGGCCGCGCACGACGACGCGCAACTGCTGGCCGCCGTCGCGCAGGCGCGTTCGCTGTCCCAGCGCAGCTTCGGCTGCGCAGACCTCTACCTGGAGCGGCTGGTCGAGCGGCCTAGGCACATCGAGTTCCAGGTGCTGGCCGACCGGCACGGCAACGTGCGGCATCTGTACGAACGGGAATGCTCGGTCCAGCGGCGCCACCAGAAGGTCGTGGAAGAAGCGTCGGCGCCCGGCCTGCCGCGCGCCGCGCTGGCCGCCGCGGCCGATCGCCTCACCCGCATCCTGGCCGACATGCGCTATGACGTGATCGGCACGGTCGAGACCCTGTACGACGGCGAGGGCGGCTTCAATTTCCTGGAGATGAACACGCGGCTGCAGGTGGAGCACGCGGTCACCGAGGAGGTCACCGGCATCGATCTCGTGCAGGCCCAGGTGCGGCTGGCCTTCGGCGAGCGGCTGGATGCGGTGCTGCCGCCCTCGATCGGCCTGAACGGCCACGCGATCGAGGCGCGCATCTATGCCGAGGACCCGCTGCGCTTCCTGCCTTCGCCAGGACCGCTGGCCAGGCTGGAATGGCCGTCCGGTGCCGGCATACGGGTGGAGACCGGCTACACCCAGGGCTGCCGCGTCACGCCGTACTACGACCCCATGATCGCCAAGCTCATCGTGCATGCGGAGGATCGCCCGCGCGCGCTCGCCGCGTTGGAAGAGGCCCTGCGCGCCACGGTGGTCGAAGGGGTCAAGACCAATATTCCGTTCGTGCTCGCGCTGCTGCGCAACGAACGGTTCGTCAACGCGGATATCGACACCGGCCTGGCGGCCGAGGTCGTGCGGGACATGAAGGCGGCTGCCGCGGCGAACGCTGCGTGAGCCCGCGGAACATCGACAGGGGAGGGCGCCATGGCGCGTATCGAAGTGCAATCCGAGATCACCGGCACCGTATGGAAGGTGGAGACTTCCGTGGGGGCGAACGTGGATGCGGAAGCGGCGCTGCTGATCGTCGAATCCATGAAGATGGAGATCCCCGTCCCGGCGCCTGTCGCCGGGACGGTGCTGGAGCTGCGCGTGGGCGAGGGCGACCCGGTCGAGGAAGGCCAGGTCGTGGCCGTCATCGAGGGGTAGCGTCCGCCGCCAGGCGCAGCGCGTAGTCGCGCACGTCCGCCGGCCAGTCGCGCAGCAGCGCCGCGAAGCGCTCGCCGTCGCCCGCGAAGAGGGCGCGGGCGGCTTCCTCGAAGCCGGGCAGGTCGCCCGCCATGGCGGACATGAAATGGTAGGCCGCTTCACGCGCGCGCCTCTGCTCGTCCTGGCCCGCGTGGGCGCGGCGTGCTTCCTCCACCAGCTTGCGCAGCGCCACCGAGGCGCCGCCGGGCTGGGCATTCAACCATTCCCAGTGGCGGGGCAGCAAGGTGATCTCGCGCGCGACCACGCCCAGTTTGGGGCGGCCCTTGCCGCGCGGGGCCGCGGGCTCGCCGGCGGCGCTGGCTTCGTCGGAGGCGGCCGACGGCGGCGGGCCCAGGCGCGCCAGCACCTCGCGTTCCGAGCCGCGCGTGTCGATGTCGAAGGCTTTGCCGGTCGCGTCGTCGAAGATGAGAATCGGCGCGTGGTCCGGCGCGCGCGCGGCACGCCGCACGGCCAGCGCGACGTCGCGCAAGGGGCCGCTCGCGAGCAGGCGGTGGCCGCCGAAGGCGGTGCAGGTAAGGGCAGGCATGGCATTCACCACAAGAAAGAATGTGGCGATAATTTACCCGGGTAAAAATGAAATTGCAATATCACCCGGGTAAATTTATTGGCATGTCGACGATCCGCAACGATCGCTTCAGGTATAGCCCGATGCCGCGGGATTGGCCGCGTCGCCGCGCGCCCGCGCCAGTTCCTGCCGCGTGCCGGCCTGGAGCAGCGCGCTGTCCTTGGCGATGGTGACGAAGCCGAATCCCTGGTCGGCATACCGGCGTCCCGAGGCGCCTCCCGAGCACTGGATGCCGGCCACGCGGCCATGGCGGCGGCAGGCCTCGAGAATGGCCGCCACCGCGTCGGCGTGTTCCTTTTCCGGCTTGTCCAGGTCAGGCTCCAGTCCCAGGCCCAGCGCCAGGTCGGCGGGACCGACATAGATGCCGTCCAGGCCCGGCGTGGCGACGATTGCCTCCAGGTTGTCGAGCCCCCGGCGGCTTTCGATCATTACGAAGCACATGGGCTCGTCGCCCAGCGTGGCCGTATCGCGCGCCTGCCGCACCAGGGCCGAGCGGATGGGGCCGTAGGAACGGATGCCGGCGGGCGGATAGCGGCAGGCCGCGACGGCCGCGGCCGCCTGCGCAGGCGTCTCGCACATCGGCACGATCACGGCTTGCGCGCCGGCGTCCAGCGCCTTGGCGATCATCCAGTCCGTCGCGGCCGGCACGCGCGTCACGGGAATGCCGCCGGCGCGTTCGATGGCGGTGAACATGGGCGTGACCTCGGCATAGTCGATCAGGCCGTGCTGCTGGTCCACGCAGACGTAGTCCAGTCCTTCCGCGGCCAGGAGTTCCGCGCCGAACGCGCAAGGTAGGGCACACCATCCGCCGAACACGGTTCGCTTCTCGGCGATCGCTAGGCGCAGGACTTTCGACATGACTGCCTCCCGTTGGGGGTTTTCACGCATGGGCGTGGATTCGTACGAAAAGTGATTGACAAAGATTCTGGCTGCCAACAGACTAAAAGTGTATCCACTTTTTCACGACAGAGATAGTGTCAAAGGCAAGCATGAGCAGGACACCAGAGATCGATGTTGGGGACTACGTCCGCGAGATACCCGGGCAGCAATTCCTCGTTCGCACCGAGGCGTACACGGACGAGGAAGTCTTCGAGCTGGAGATGAAGCACATCTTCGAGCGGACCTGGATCTACGTCGGACACGAGACCGAGTTTCCATCGGCCGGCAGTTTCAAGACGGCATACGTCGGCCGCCAGCCCATCGTCGTGATCCGCGACAAGGAAGGAAAGATCGGCGCCTTCTTCAACCGCTGCGTGCATCGCGGCGCGACGCTGCTGCGCGAGCACCAGGGGACCGTGCAGGAAATGCGGTGCCCGTACCACGGCTGGATCTTCGACCTCGCGGGCAGGACGCGGCTGGTGTCCGAACGGGGGGACCCGGGCGGCTATGGCGCCAACTTCATCGAACCGGAAGGCCTGCTGCGCGTGCCGCGGCTGGAAAGCTATCGCGGCCTCTTGTTCGTGTCGCTCGATGCGGACATCCAGCCGCTGGCTTCCTACCTGGGCGAACTCAAGACCGTCATCGACGCCAAGCTCGACCTCTCGCCCGTGGGCCGCATCGCGATCGCCTCCAAGCCCTATGTCTGCCGATACCGGGGCAACTGGAAGCTGCAGACCGAGAACATCGTCGATGCCTATCACTTCATGCACACCCACGGCGCCTTCGTGAAGCTGCAGGCGAAATACGGCGACAGTACCGGCGACTTCGGCGTGCACAAGGGACGCAGTTCGCGCGAGATGCGGGAGCAGCGCTTTCGCGGCGAGACCTGGTCCTGCCGGCAAGGGCATGGCTTCGCGCGCGTGCCGGCGGCCGATCCCGGCTATCTGCTGGACGGCGAGTTCGGACGCATGTATCGCGAGCTACTGGATAGGCATGGCGAAGCGGCCTTCGCGGGCATCACCTCCAAGGCGACCTCCACCGTATTCCCCAGCATGGGCATGATCCACCAGCAGATCCGGGTCTGGCGCCCGATCTCGGTCGACGAGACCGAGGTGCTGATCTACCCGTACGAGATCGAAGGCGCGCCCGAGGCATTCAACGCCGGCATGCTGCGCAGCCAGGAGCGGTTCTATGGGCCGTCGGGGTTCGGCATGACCGACGACACCGAGATATTCGCGCGCGTGACGCAGGGCCTGCGCGCCAGCAGCGTGGAATGGCTGGTGTTCGACCGCGGCATGGACAGCGATGAGCGGACCGAGAGCGGCGACTACCGGGGCCTGCCGTCCAGCGAAGCGCCGCAGCGCGCTCTCTGGCGGGCCTGGAAAAAAATGATGCAGCAGGCATCGAAGCACGCTTGAGGCGGGAACCGAGCATGGAAAGCGCAATGTTGCAAGACATCACCCAGTTCATTTATCGCGAAGCCCGATTGCTGGACGACAGGCAGTTCGACGACTGGCTCGGCTTGTTCGACGACGACGGGCTCTACATCGTGCCGCTGGTGGACCAGGCGCAGCCCGGCCGGCAGGCCGCCATCGTCAATGACGACAGGATGGCCCGCGAAGAGCGCGTGTATCACCTGGTCAATCACTGGTTTCCGGCGCAGCAGCCGCCGTCGCGCACGCTGCACTTCGTCTCGAACGTCGTAGCCGGCGAACGCGGCGGTCTCTGGTCCGTATCGAGCAGCCAGTTGATCCACGAGATCCGCGGCGGCGACTGGACCCAGGTCGGCCTGGGCGAGAAGAACGCCATCGTGGCCCGCGTCGACTATCTGCTGCGCCGGGCCGACGGCGGATTCCGGATCCACGAGAAACGCGTCCACCTGCTCGACCGCGCCGGGTGGCAAGGCAATCTCGCCTTCATTTATTGATACTCAGGGAGCACAGCACATGAAGCTGGTCAGGTACGGCGCCGAAGGATGCGAGCGGCCGGGCATGCTGGACGGGCAGGGCGGGCTGAGGGACTTGTCCGGGCTGCTGCGGGACATCGATCCGCAGGCCATGGTGCGCGGCCTCCAGGACAGCCTGGGCGCGGTCGATGCCGAGAGGCTGCCGCGGATCGATGGAACACCCCGCCTGGGACCGCCGCTGGCGCGGCCGGGAAAGATCATCGCCATCGGCCTGAACTACGTCGACCATGCCAAGGAATCCGGCATGGCGATTCCGGCCGAACCCGTGGTGTTCATGAAAGCGCCGTCGACCTTGTCGGGACCGTATGACGACGTACCGAAGCCGGCGAAGGCCGAGAAGATGGACTGGGAGGTCGAGCTGGGCATCGTCATCGGCAAGTCCTGCCGCGACGTGTCCGAGCGTGATGCGGCCGGCAACATCTTCGGCTACGTGCTGGCGAACGACCTGTCCGACCGGGCCTTCCAGCTCGATCGCGGCGGCCAGTGGGACAAGGGCAAGAGCTTCGACCGTTTCTGTCCCGTCGGTCCCTATCTCGTGACCCGGGACGAGATCGCCGACGTGCACGCGCTCGACATCTGGCTCTCGGTGAACGGCGAGCGCGTGCAGCAAAGCAACACCCGCCAGATGATTTTCAACTGCCCGGCCATCGTCAGCTACCTGAGCCAGTGCATGACGCTGGAGCCCGGCGACCTGGTCATCACCGGCACGCCGGCGGGCGTCGGCCTGGGCATGAAGCCTCCGCGCTACCTGCGGGGCGGCGAGCTGATCGAACTGGGCATCGCCGGCCTGGGCACGCAGAAGTACCGCATCACCCGCTGATCCCCCGTCAACCGTTTTCCACAGGAATCCCGCATGCACGCCGTCTCTCCCAACGATGCATTTCTTGATCGCCTGGCCGCGTTCTGCATCCGTTCCCGCCGCTTCGAGATCGATGCCGCCTGTCGCGAGGCCGTCAGGAAGATCGTGCTGGACTCGTTCGGCGTGGTGCTGGGTGCGCTGGACCATCGCGCCGCCCGGTGCGCGCGCAAGTTTGCCGCCTGCTTTCCGGTGCCCGCGGGCGGGGCCCGGCTGTGGGGAACCGGCGAGCGCGTCGGCATCGAGCATGCGGCCCTGCTCAACAGTCCGCCGCTGCGCGCCTACGACTTCAACGATTTCTATCTCGGCCGCCTGGGCGGCGCCCATCCCAGCGACATCCTGACGGGCGTGATCGCGGTGGCCGAGTCGGCCGGCGCGGGGGGCCGGGAGGTGACGCGGGCCTTGTGCCTGGGCTACGAGATGATCGTCGCCATGAGCGACTACATCGATCCCGACCGTGCCGGCTGGGACTACCCGTGCCTGACCGCGCTGGGCGCCACGGCCGCGGTCGGCGACATGCTGGAGCTCGATCATGCGCAGTTCCGGCAGGCGTTCTCGATCACCGTGAATGCGAACTATCCGTCGCTGGAAGCGGAGTCTTCCGAGTTCGACGCGCATGGCGAGCTGACCATGTGGAAACGCTTCAACGGCGGCGACGGGGTTCGGCACTCGATCTACGCCTGCCACCTGGCCAAGTGCGGCGTGGAGGGCGTGGTTCGCCCCTTCGAAGGGAAGTTCGGCTATCTCGCCAAGCTGCAGGTTACCCCCGACGAGGCGGAACAGGCCATGCGGCGCTTCGAAGGCATCGAGCGCTTCGAAGGCATCGACCGCGGAAGCTTCAAGCGCTGGCCGGTCGGATCGCGCGCGCAGAGCGCCATCCAGTCGGCCCTGCGCGCGCGTGCCGCATGGCAGGAAGCCGGCCGGTCGTCCGGCACGATCGCCAAGGTGACCGTGCATGCCGACCCCGGGGTATATCGCCACCTGTACGAGATCCGCGTCGATCCGTTCGCGCCCCGCACGCGCGAGGCCGCCGACCATTCCCTGCCCTACATCGTCGCGGCCGCGCTGGTGCAGGGCGGCATCGGCCCCGCCAGCTTCGAGGCGCCGCTGCGCGAATCGCCCGAGCTGCGCCGGCTGCTGGATGGCCGCGTCCGGTTGGTGCAGGCCGAGCAGGCTTCGCCGTCCAACCTGTTGTCGGAAGTGGTGATCGAGGACGAGGCCGGCAATCGCTGGAGCGGCGGCCGGGAGGCCGCGCCCGGGTCGGCCGGCGTGCCGATCTCGTTCGACACCCTGGTCGAGAAGTTCAAGGAAAACCTGGGCGCAGGCCGGGCCGCGCAGGCCGAGGCATTGATCTCGGCCGTGGCGAATCTCGATGCTTGCGTCGACGTACGGAAACTGGTGGACGAGACGGTGGCCTGAAAGCCATCGCCTCTGGATGCCGCGCAGGCAGCGTGCTTGGCGGTGGATGTGCCGTGTAGAGCTTCTATGAGAGGGCCTTGCCATGCTTACCCGTTCAGTCTGGAAATTCCTGCTTGTCCTGTGCTGTGCCGCGAGTTCGTCCCTGGCGCTGGCCGACGACTTCCCCAACAAGGCCGTGCGCTTCATCGTGCCCTTCTCGCAAGGTACCGGACCTGACCGCCTGGCCCGCCTGGTCGGGGAAGAGCTGGCGAAGGTCTGGAAGGTCCCGGTGGTGGTGGAGAACCGGCTCGGGGCGTCGGGCCACGTCGGCGCCCAGGTCCTGGCCCAGTCGCAGCCCGACGGCTATACCGTCGGCGTCATGGGCAGCAACATCTCGGTCACCGCGCACCTGATGAAGTCCGATACCTTCGTGCCCATGCGCGACCTGCAGCCGCTGATCATCGCGGGCTATGGCGACATGACGCTGGTGGTCTCGGGCAAGTCGCGCTTCAACACGCTGACGGAGTTCCTGGACTACGCCAAGGCCAATCGCGGCAAGGTGGCGTTCGCCAGCGCCGGCATAGGCTCGCCTTCGCACATCTTCATCGCCCAGTTGCAGCAGAAGACGGGCACCGAATTCCTGCACGTGCCGTACAAGGGCACGGCCCCGGCCGTGACCGATCTGATCGGCGGCCAGGTCGAGGCGTTCTTCATCGCCACTCATACCGTCAAGCCCTATCTCGCCTCGGGCCAGTTGAAGGCGCTGGGCGTGGGGGCCGAGCAGCGCAACTCCCATGCGCCCGACATTCCTTCCTTCGCCGAACTGGGCGTGAAGGATTTCTCGACCGAAGCGTGGTACGGCTTCATGCTGCCGACCGGCGTGCCCGCGCCGGTTGCCGAGAAGCTGTACCGCGACATCCATGCGATCGTCAGCAACGAACCCGTCCGCGGCCAGCTCGACAAGTTCGGGCTGACGATGCGGCCGTCCACGACCGCCGAGATGCGCGAGTTCGTCGGCAAGGAATTCCGGCGCTACGGCGAAGTCATCGCGCAATACAACATCAAGGCGGAGGAGTAGGGCGATGCGGACAGGGGCGCAGCAGTTTCCCGCGGTGATCGACGTCACTGGCATGTCGGTGCTCGTGGTGGGAGCGGAGGGCGGCGTCGGGCCCGCCGTGGTCGACGGCTTCGATGCGCATGGGGCCAGGGTCCATGCAGGATACCTGTCGCCCGGCGGCGTCGCGGACATGCCCGGCGACCGCGTGCCGGTGCATGCGGAGCCGGCCGCGATCGGCGATTTCCTGGATCGGGTGGAAGCCGCCAATGGGCCGCTCGATGCCCTGGTCTTCGTCTCGCCGCCGGTATCGGTGGGCAAGGCGCTGGACATCGATCCGGCGCTGTATGCCCAGGTCGCGCGTGACGAACTGGTGCTGCCCGTGCTGTTGCTGCGCGATGCCGCGGCCCGGATGGCGCAGCGCGGCTTCGGGCGCCTGCTGTCGTTCTGCTCGATGTCGGGCAAGACCGGCGCCCACCCGGGGGTCAGCCCCTATGCCGCGGCCAAGGGCGGCCTGATCGCGTTCACCCGCTCGCTGGCGGCGGAACTGGCGCCGCAGGGCGTCACGGTCAACGCCATCGCCACGGCGCTGTTCGACGTCCAGGTGACCAAGACGGGGGAGGACCTGGAGCACGTGCTCAAGGGCATTCCGGTCGGACGCGTGGGACGCTCGCAGGAGGCCGCCGCGGCCGCCCTGTTCCTTGCCTCGCGCCTGTCCGGCTACATCACGGGGGAAACGCTGAACATGTCCGGCGGGCGCTTCATGGATTGAACCTCGCCCCGGACTACAGGCGCACGCGCAGGACCGCCACCGCGTTCTGCATGAATACCGGCGTGTAGTCGGGGTCGATCAGCTTGATCGAAGCGGTGGCCGAGCGCACGAGCTGCAGGGTCTGGATGCGCTGCGCCGCCTGGAGGTCTTCGGTTTCGTAGGCGTGCAGCAGGCCGGCATGGTCGCCGTGGTCGTCGGCGAAAAGCGAGGGCGAGGTCTGTTCGAGCGAGTAGCGCGCGCGCTCGGTCCGGTGCCAGTACTCGTCCATCTTGTCGATGTACATCCTGCCCGCCGGCCGGTTCAGGCGACGGTGGAAATCCAGGTGCAGGTCGCGCCAGTGGCTGGACTGCTCGTCGCCCTGGCGCGACATCCTGTCCACCACCTTCTTGCAGGCGGCCAGTTCGGCGCGGCTCAGCCGCCCCATGGAAACCTGGGTGGCGATGGCCTGGCAGGCGATCCACAGGCCGTAGATCTGGTCGACTTCCTCGGCCGTGAGCTGGGTGACCGTCATCCGGTACTTGAACCGCGCCTCGGCCAGCCCGTCGGCCTGGAGCATGCGCAGCGCCTCGCGCACCGGCGTGCGGCTGACGCCATATTTCTGGGAAATATGGACCTGGTTCAGCTCGTGGCCGGGTTGGAACTCGCCCTGGAAAATGCATTTGCGCAGCGCTTCGTAGATGCGCACTGCCTCGAGGTCGGTCTCGGCGCCCGCGCCGTCGGTCTTCGCCATGGACGCGCGGTCAATGCTTGCCGGTGCTTCCGAACCCGCCCGCGCCGCGGTCGGATTCCGTGAAATCGTCCACCACGTTGAAGCTCACCTGGGCCACCGGCACAATGATCATCTGCGCCAGGCGCTCCATGGGCTGGAGCACGAACGCTTCCTGGCCACGGTTCCAGGTGGACACCATCAACTGCCCCTGGTAGTCGGAATCGATCAGACCGACCAGGTTGCCCAGCACGATGCCGTGCTTGTGGCCCAGGCCCGAGCGCGGCAGGATCATCGCGGCGTAGCCGGGATCGGCGATGTGGACGGCCAGGCCCGTCGGCACCAGCACGGTCTGGCCGGGCTGGATCGTCTGCGGCGCATCCAGGCAGGCGCGCAGGTCCAGGCCGGCGGAACCGGGGGTGGCGTAGGCGGGCAGGTAGTCGCGCATGCGCGCGTCGAGGATCTTCAGGTCTACGGATTTCATGCGTTGCGATGGGAGGAGCGTTGATTGCGGTTGGGAGGCACGAAGGGCGGCAGCGTCGTGCCGGGTATGCCCTGAGCGCCGCGCAGCGTCTGGCGGCCCCGGCGGAACAGCGAGCGCGCGACGAAGAACAGGATGAGGGTGCGGACGATGTTGAAGGGTTCGAGCGGGTCGTGGTCCATGAGCGCCGCGGCGATGCTGCCAATGGTCAGGAAGCCGAACAGCACGCCCAGCAGGATCTGGACGGTGCCCTTGACCGCGCTGTTGCCCTGGGCCGCCAGCGTGGCGCGCGAGGCCGGCTCGCTGACGCCGGCCGGCATGTTGGCCGAGGGTGCAGAGGGCGCCGTGGGCGCGGACGGGATGCCGGTGCCCGCGGTGTATTGCTGGCCGGGGCTGCGCGTGTCCTTCTGCGCGCCCGGCAGCCGCAGCGCCGGCCGGAAGCCGCCCGTGCCGGTCTTGAGCAGGCCCTGCGCGCCCGGCGTGCCGGCACCGCGATTGACCATCTTGTCGATATAGGCGGCGTAGTCGCCGTTGGGGGGTTCCGCGTCGAAGGGCATGACGGTCCTCCTCGGATCGTTCACGAGCCGGCGCGCCGGCCGATTTCTGCCACCAGCTGCCGCGCGGCCGCGAGCTTGGACAGGCGGGCCAGCGGATGTTCGCCGGCGTCGTCGTACAGTACCAGGGTGGTGTCGTCGCGGCCCAGCACGTCCTGGGCCAGGTTGCCCACCAGCAGCGGCACGCGCTTGCGCGCGCGCTTCTCGGCGGCATGGCGGGCCAGGTCCTCGGTCTCGGCGGCGAAGCCCACGCAATAGGGCGGGCGCGGCAGGGCCGCCACGGTGCCCAGGATGTCGGGGTTCTGCACGAACTCCAGGGCCGGCGGCCGGCCGTCGGTTTTCTTCAGCTTGCTGGCGCTGAGCTCCTTGACCCGCCAGTCGGCCACCGCCGCGACGGCCACGAAGATGTCGGCATCCGGCACGCCAGCCATCACGGCATCGAGCATGTCGCGCGCGGTCGTCACGTCCACCCGGCGCACCCCGCGTGGCGCGGCCAGTGCGGTGGGGCCGGACACCAGCGTGACCTCGGCGCCCGCCTCGCGTGCCGCGCGCGCGATGGCATAGCCCATCTTGCCCGAGGAAACATTGGTCAGCACTCGTACCGGGTCGATGGGTTCGGACGTGGGGCCGGCCGTGACCAGCACCCGCTTGCCGGCCAGCACCTTGGGCTGGAAGTGGGCGATCAGGTCCTCGAGGATCTCGTGCGGTTCCAGCATGCGGCCGGAACCGACTTCGCCGCAGGCCTGATCGCCTTCGGCCGGGCCCAGCAGCGTGACGCCGTCCGCGCGCAGCTGCGCGGCGTTGCGCTGGGTGGCCGGATTGGCCCACATCTCGCGGTTCATCGCCGGCACCACCAGCAGCGGGCAGGCGCGGGCCACGCACAGCGTGGACAACAGGTCGTCCGCCATGCCGTGCGCCAGCTTGGCCAGGAAATCGGTGCTGGCAGGCGCGATCAATACCGCGTCCGCCCCGCGCGTCAGGTTGATGTGCGCCATGTTGTTGGGCATGCGCGCATCCCACTGGTCCACGTAGACCGGCCGGCCCGACAGCGCCTGCATCGTGACCGGCGTGACGAAGTGCGTCGCGGCCTCGGTCATGACCACGTCCACCGTCGCGCCGCGCTCGGTCAGGCGCCGCACCAGCTCGCAGATCTTGTAGCAGGCGATGCCGCCGGTCATACCGAGGACGAAGCGCTTGTTGGCGAGGTCGGACATGAGGCCGGGCCGGGGAAATTGGAATGGTTCATTATACGGCGCCACTTCGCCGCGCCTTCCCCTGCGCGCAGGAGCCTGCGAGGTTCCTTTTAGCGTGAACGGGCTCTTTACTTGAACCTGGACACTACACGCCTCCCCTGGCAAAATAGGGCTAAATTTAGCCCTATTTAGGAGGCTGCATGGAAGAGATCCATAGCTTGCTGACCGTCAGCATCTCCGAGTTCAAGCAGAACCCTGGCAAGGTGGTCGAGGAGGCCCATGGGCAGCCGGTAGCCGTGCTCAACCATAATCGCCCTGCCTTCTACACCGTCTCCCCGGAGCTCATGGCGCAAATGGCCGAGTTGTACGACGAACGCCAACTCGAACCATTGGTGCGCTCGCGCCTGAAGTCCCTCGACCAGGCCGTCGAAGTCAGCCTCGACGACCTGTAAATGTCGTACAAACTATTCTTCCTGCCTGAGGCTCGGCAAGAGTGGGATGGGTTGGATGGTTCTCTCAGGACCCTGTTCAAAGCCGCGTTGAAAAAACGGCTGGAGACTCCACGGCTACCAGGCTCACAACTTCGCCCGCCCTTGGTCGATTGCTACAAGATCAAGCTACGCGGCGTCGGCTACAGATTGGTCTATTTGGTGCGGGACGAGGCGACCCCACCAGACATTGTCGTTCTGGTTGTGGGGCGCCGAGATGGTGGGATCTACGAAGCCGCGGCCGAAATGCTGGAGTCCGGCCGCAACGTGGACAAGTAGCTGCTCTATTATGCAGAGGAAGGTTTCTTCCTTACTTCATCGATGATCAACAGCACCGCGCCGACCGTGATGGCCGAATCCGCCAGGTTGAACGCGGGGAAGAACCAGTCGCCGTAGTGCACCAGCACGAAGTCGATGACGTGGCCGTGGATGAAGCGGTCGATCACGTTGCCCAGGGCACCGCCCAGGATCAGGGTCAGGGCCCACGAGAACAGCCGCTGGTGGCCGTGGCGGGACAGCATCCAGACGATGAAGCCGGACACCGCCAGCGCCAGGATGGTGAAGAACCAGCGCTGCCAGCCGTCGGCGCCGGCCAGGAAACTGAAGGCCGCGCCGCGGTTGTACAGCAGGGTGAGGTCCAGCACCGGCAGCAGCGGCAGCCGCTCGCCGTAGGCGAACAGCTTGTCCACCGCGACCTTGGTGACCTGGTCGGCGACGATGATGAGCGCGGCGACGGCCAGCCAGGCGGCCAGCCGGGAACGCGGGACGGGCGCGCCCATCAGGCGAACTCGCGCGGTTCGCCCGTGCCCTCGAGATTGGCGACGCAGCGGCCGCAGATCTCGGGCTGTTCGGGATCGACGCCCACGTCCTCGCGCCAGTGCCAGCAACGCTCGCACTTCTTGTGGCCGGACGGCGCGACGTCGATCCGCAGTTCACCCTCGGCGGCATGCACGCCCACGCGCGAGACGATCAGCACGAAGCGCAGGTCCTCGCCCAGGCTGGAAAGCAGCGCGTAGTCGGATGCCGGCGCGTGGATGTCGATCTCGGCCTGCAACGAGGAGCCGATGCCGCCCGCCGCACGAACTTCCTCCAGCTTCTTGGTGACTTCCCCGCGCAAGTGGCGCAGGCGGCCCCATTTCTCGAGCAGGGCCCCGGCGTCCGGCTGGGCCGGCACCGCATGGAAGGTTTCCGTGAAGATGGTGAGCGATCCCTGCTTGACCAGCGCCCAGGCTTCCTCGGCGGTGAACGAGAGGATGGGCGCCATCAGCTTGAGCAGCGCCTGCGTGACGTGCCAGAGCGCCGTCTGCGCCGACCGCCGCGCCACGCTGGCAGGGGCGGTGGTGTAGAGGCGGTCCTTCAGGATGTCGAGGTAGAACGCGCCCAGGTCTTCCGAGCAGAAGGTCTGCAGCCGCGCCGTGGCCGGGTGGAATTCATAGCGGTCGTACAGCGCCGTGATTTCTTCCTGCAGGCGGGCCGTCATGGCCAGCGCGTAGCGGTCGATCTCGAACATCTGCGCGTCGGGCACGGCCTGGGTGGCGATATCGAAGTCGCTCAGGTTGGCCAGCAGGAAGCGCAGCGTGTTGCGGATGCGGCGATACGATTCCACCACACGCTTGAGGATCTCGTCCGAGATCGACAGCTCGCCCGAGTAGTCGGTGCTGGCGATCCACAGGCGCAGGATCTCGGCGCCCAGCGTGTCGGAGATCTTCTGCGGCGCCAGCGTGTTGCCCAGCGACTTGCTCATCTTGCGGCCTTGTCCGTCCACGGTGAAGCCGTGGGTGAGCAGGGCTTTGTAGGGCGGCGTGCCGTTCAGCATGCAGCTGGTCAGCAGCGACGAGTGGAACCAGCCGCGGTGCTGGTCCGAACCTTCCAGGTACAGGTCGGCCGGCCAGGCGCCGTCGGCGGCATGCGAGCCGCGCAGCACGGTCTGGTGGGTGGTGCCGGAATCGAACCACACGTCCAGCGTGTCGCGATTCTTCTCGTACAGATCGGCCTCGTCGCCCAGCAGTTCGCGCGGATCCAGCGATTGCCAGGCCTCGATGCCGCCCTGCTCGATGCGTTGTGCGACCTGTTCGATGAGCTCGGGCGTGCGGGGGTGCAGCTCGCCCGTTTCGCGGTGCACGAAGAAGGCCATGGGAACGCCCCATTGGCGCTGGCGCGACAGCGTCCAGTCGGGCCGGTTGGCGATCATGGCATGCAGCCGGGCCTTGCCCCAGGACGGATAGAAGCGGGTGGCCTCGATGCCCTCCAGCGCGCGTTCGCGCAGCGTGCCGCCGCCTTCGGCGGGCAGGATGTCCATGCCCGCGAACCATTGGCTGGTGGCGCGGTAGATGATGGGCGTCTTGTGGCGCCAGCAGTGCATGTAGCTGTGGCGCAGCTTCTCGACCTTGAGCAGCGTGCCGGCTTCCTCCAGCGCGGCGACGATCTTCGGGTTGGCATCCCAGATGGTCAGGCCGCCGAACAGCGGCAACGTCGAGGCATAGCGGCCATCGCCCATGACGGGGCTGATGATGTCGGCATCGGGCATGCCGTTGTTCTTGCAGGAGATGAAGTCCTCGATGCCGTAGGCCGGCGCCGAATGCACGATGCCGGTACCGGTGTCCAGGGTCACGTAGTCGCCCAGGTAGATGGGCGAGAGCCGGTCGTAGCCCGGGTCCTTGCGGGCCAGCGGATGGTGGAAGGCGATGTGGTCCAGGGCCAGGCCCTTGCAGGTGGCGACGATCTCGCCTTCCAGGTCCCAGGCCTGCAGGCAGGTCTCGACGCGCTCGCGGGCGAGGACCAGCAGCGTGCCCCACGCCTGCGGCGTCTTCACGCGCACCAGCGCGTAGTCGATCTCGGGGTGGACGTTCAGCGCCTGGTTGGAGGGGATGGTCCACGGCGTCGTGGTCCAGATGACGATGGCGCCTTCCTCGTCGATCGCGGGCAGCCCGAAGGCCTTGGCCAGCGCGGGGCGATCGGCGAAGGGAAAGGCCACGTCGATGGCGGGGTCGGTGCGGTCGGCGTACTCGACCTCGGCCTCGGCCAGCGCCGAGCCGCAGTCGAAACACCAGTTCACCGGCTTCAGGCCGCGGAAGACGAAGCCTTTTTCCAGGATGGTGCCCAGCGCGCGCAGCTCGTCGGCTTCGTTGCGCGGGTTCATGGTCAGGTAGGGGTGATCCCAGTCGCCCAGCACGCCCAGGCGCTTGAAGTCCTTGCGCTGGCGGTCGATCTGCTCGGTCGCGTAGGCGCGCGCCTTGGACTGTACCTCGGCCACCGGCAGCCCCTTGCCGTATTTCTTCTCGATCTGGATCTCGATGGGCATGCCGTGGCAGTCCCAGCCCGGCACGTAGGGCGCATCGAAGCCGGCCAGCGTGCGGCTCTTGACGATGATGTCCTTCAGGATCTTGTTGACCGCGTGCCCCAGGTGGATGTCGCCGTTGGCGTAGGGCGGACCGTCATGCAGCACGAAACGCGGCCGTCCGGCGCTGGCCGCGCGGATGGCCTGGTACAGGTGCTTCTCTTCCCAGGTCGCGACCCAGCCGGGCTCGCGCTTGGCGAGATCGCCGCGCATGGGGAACGGAGTGTCGGGAAGGTTGAGAGTTTTCTTATAGTCCATGGAAAAACAGGATTTTGCACATCGGCCCCGTCCGCGGGGCAGGCAAGCTTCACAAATATCGTGGGCCGCGCCGCCAGCTTGGCAGCGCCCAGGATGCGGTGGATCCGGCTCCGCCGGTCCACCCGCATCGCCCCCTGGGGGGCGCGCGTCAGCGCGTAGGGGGGGGCCTAACTACTAATTCGATCGGTCGCGGAAGTGGCCAGATCGGCCTGGCCCAGGTGGCTGGACGCGAAATAGGCCCGGGCCTGGCGCGCGTCGTCCTCGATCGCCGCTTTCAGCGTCGGCAGATCGACGAATTTTTCTTCGTCGCGCAGCTTTTTCAGGAATTCCACCTGTACGAGTTTACCGTAAGCGTTGCCGCTGAAATCGAACACGTGGACTTCCAGCAGGACACGCCCGCTGTCGTCGACCGTGGGGCGTACCCCCAGGCTGGCCACGCCGGGCAACGGCCGGGAGGCCAGCCCGTGCACCTGCACGACGAAGATGCCGGACAAGGCCGGGCAGCGGCGCGAGACGCGCAGGTTCAGCGTGGGAAAGCCCAGCGTGCGGCCCAGTTTCTGGCCGTGGATGACGTGGCCGCTGACGCTGTAGGGGTGGCCCAGCAGCTCGGCGGCGCGGTCCAGGTCGCCGACCGCCAGCGCCGTGCGGATGGCGGAACTGGAAATGCGCTGGCCCTGGTCGGTGACCGACTCCATGGACTCGACCTCGAAGCCATGGCGCGCGGCGTTGGCGCGCAGCAGCGCGATGTCGCCGGTGCGGTGGGCGCCGAAGCGGAAGTCGTCCCCCACCAGCAGCCATTTCACGTGCAGGCCCTCGATCAGCAGCCGGTCGATGAAGGCCTGGGCGGGCATGGAGGCCAGGCGTTCATTGAAGCGTTCCACCACCACGTGCCGCATGCCGTAGCGGGCCAGGGCACACAGTTCGTCGCGCAATCCGGCGATGCGGGTGGGTGCCAGTTCGGGGCGCTTGTGCAGTTCGGCGAAGAATTCCCGGGGGTGGGGCTCGAAGGTCATGACCGTCGGCACGAGGTCCCGGGTCTGGGCCGCCTCGCGCACCCGGGCCAAGATGGCCTGGTGGCCACGGTGCACGCCGTCGAAGTTGCCGATCGCCAGCGCGCACGGACGGCGCAGCGAAGGCGGCGGCAGGCCCCGGAATATACGCAGGGCGGACGGCGAAGCGGATGGGGCGGACGGATTCAAGCCGGTGACAAAGCGGTAGCTGGGAGTCGAATTCTAGCTGCCGGGGGGCAGGTCCTTGATTATAGGCGCGTCGCCATCGGGCCGCTGGAGACGCCGGGTCGAGTCGGCCCCGATGCTACAATCCTCCGGTGAAAGCCTCTCATTTTTCCCCGGCCCGCCGGTGCCGTTTCGTCATCCTGATTTCCGGCCGCGGCAGCAACATGCAATCCATCACGCAGGCCTGCCGCGACCAGGGCTGGCCCGCCGAGGTGGCCGCCGTGATCGCCAACCGCGAACAGGCCTCCGGTCTTGAATGGGCCGCCGCAATGGGCATCCCCACGCGGGTGGTGCCCCATCGCGACCATCCCGATCGTGCCTCGTTCGATGCCGCGCTGGCCCGCGAGATCGACGCCTTCGAGCCCGACTACGTGCTGCTGGCCGGTTTCATGCGCATACTCACCGATGATTTCGTGCGGCATTATGCCGGCAGGCTGGTCAACATCCACCCGTCGCTGCTGCCGCTGTTTCCGGGCCTGGCCACCCACCGTCAGGCCCTGGAAGCGGGGGTGCGGGTCCACGGCTGCACCGTGCATTTCGTCACGCCGGTGCTGGACCATGGCCCCATGATCGCGCAGGGCGTGGTACCGGTGTGCGAGGGCGATACCGAAGACGCCCTGGCCGAGCGCGTGCTGTCCATCGAGCACGTGGTCTATCCGGCCGTGGCGTCCTGGCTGGCGCATGGGCGGGTGGGGCTGGAAGACGGCAAGGTCACGGTGGACGGCGTGGCCGACCGCGCGTTCGGCCTGGCGCCGCGGGCGGCGGCAGTTTCGCGGGGAGACGAGGCATGACATCCGAGCGTTCGAGTTCTTCAGCGCGGCAGGCCCAGGGCGGGCGGCGCCCCGGTGGCCAGCAGGCACGGCCCGGCGCGCGGCGCGCCGCCACGGCGGGCGCCAATCCCGTTGCGCAGCGCATCGAGCAGGTGCGCTCCGCGCTGGGCGAGATCCTGCAATGGTCCGGCCCGGCCGACCAGGTGCTGTCCCGCTGGTTCCGCGACCACCCCAAGCTGGGCGGGCGCGATCGCGGCACGGTGGCCGAGGCGGTCTACGACGTGCTGCGCCACCTGCGGCGCTACCGCCACGTGGCCGAGGGCGGGCGGGGCGCGGCCACGCGCCGCCTGGCCATCCTGGGGCTGGCGTCCACGCTGGGCCGCGACGGAATCCTGCCGGCCCTCGATGCCGATGAGGCGGATTGGCTGCGCCGCGTGTCCGCCATCGACCAGGCGGCACTGCCGCGCGAGATCCGCCTGAGCATTCCCGACTGGCTGTCCGAGGCGCTGGCCATCGAACCGGACAGCGACAGCCTGCTGGCCGCGCTCAATCGCGCCGCGCCGCTGGACATCCGCGTCAACCCGATGAAGGCCGATCGCGAAACCATCCTGGCCGAATTGCGGGCGGGCGTGGCTTCCGAGATGGCCGAGCCGACGCCGTATTCGCCGTTCGGCATCCGGCTGCAGGGCCGGCCGGCGCTGACCCGGTGGGGGCGCTTCGAGGACGGCAGCATCGAGGTCCAGGACGAGGGCAGCCAGTTGCTCGCGCTGCTGGTCGCTCCCCGGCGCGGGGAAATGGTGATCGACTTCTGCGCCGGCGCCGGCGGCAAGACGCTGTTGCTGGGGGCGCTGATGCGGTCGACCGGGCGGCTGTATGCCCTGGACGTCTCGCACACCCGGCTGGCGCGCTTCAAGCCTCGCCTGGCGCGCAGCGGGTTGTCCAACGTCGTGCCGGTGGTGATCGCCAACGAGAACGACGCCCGCGTCAAGCGCCTGGCGCGCAAGGCGCACCGGGTGCTGGTGGATGCACCGTGCAGCGGCACCGGGACGCTGCGGCGCAATCCCGACCTGAAATGGCGCCAGAGCCCCGAGAGCGTGTCCGACCTGTGCGCGCTCCAGCGCAGCATCCTGGCGTCGGCCGCGCGCTGCGTGGCCCCCGGCGGCCGGCTGGTCTATGCGACCTGCAGCATCCTGCGCGTCGAGAACGAAGGGCAGGTCGAGGCGTTCCTGGCCGCCCACCCCGAATTCGAGCTGCTGTCGGCCCCCGAGCTGCTGGCCGATCGGGCAGGGGCGCTGTCGCTGCCCGGGCCCTATCTGAAACTGCGTCCCGACGTGCACGGCACCGATGGTTTCTTTGCCGCGGTGTTTCAACGGCGCCACGGTCCGGCAGCCGTCCAGGTTGCAGCGGCGCAGGCCGAACTGCCCGAGCCGGATGCGGAAGTGGCGGGCCTGGGCGATGAAATCGAGGGCCCGGACGGCCAGCCTACCCAGGACGAGGCGACCGGATCGGCGCCGAGCCGTGGCCAAGAGGATCGATAACCCTGTTTGAGCTAGGGTTATCCCCCTCTTTGAAAGGGGTCGTCCCGCCCCAAGATTCGCGTTATCGTGTCGGGCGCATGGCGGCGCGCCGGATTCCGGCCTTTCCGCCGTCCGGCCGCGGGTTTCCCCTGGGGAACCGCCGCCGCCGTCCGCTTTCCAAGACCTTGGTCCCGCCATCGGTGACCAGGGTCGACGAGTTGAGTTTCTTCGAGGCGCGAGGCGCCTCCCGCGCCGGCACTGCCGCCGGCCTGTCTGTGAGGTGATATGGATTTTGTGCTTTCGTTCTTGTCCGATGGTCTGCTTGGCGCGTCATGGTGGCAGATCGTCGCCTTCACCCTGGTAGTCACCCATATCACCATTCTCGGCGTCACGATCTACCTGCATCGCAGCCAGGCGCACCGCGGGCTGGACCTGCATCCGGCCATCGCGCATTTCTTCCGGTTCTGGCTGTGGCTGACCACCGGCATGGTCACCAAGGAGTGGGTGGCGATCCACCGCAAGCACCACGCCCGCTGCGAGCGTGAAGGGGATCCCCATTCGCCCATGGTGTACGGCATCGGCAAGGTGTTCTTCCAGGGCGCCGAACTGTATCGCGACGAGGCGACCAACCGCGAGACGCTGGACAAGTTCGGCCACGGCACCCCCGATGACTGGGTCGAGCGCAATGTCTATTCGCGCTTCGGCTGGCAGGGCGTGGGGCTGATGATGGTGATCGACGTCGCGCTGTTCGGTGCGATCGGCCTGACCGTCTGGGCGGTACAGATGATCTGGATCCCGTTCTGGGCGGCCGGCGTGGTCAACGGCATCGGCCATTTCTGGGGCTACCGCAACTACGCCAGCCCGGATGCCAGCCGCAACGTCTTCCCGTGGGGCATCGTCATCGGCGGCGAGGAACTGCACAACAACCACCACGCCTATGCCTCGTCGGCGCGGTTCTCCACCAAGTGGTACGAGTTCGACATCGGCTGGGGCTATATCCGTGCCCTGGAGATCCTGCGCCTGGCCAAGGTCAAGAAGGTCGCGCCCAAGGTGCGGCTGGCGCACGGCAAGCCGGTCGACCTGGAGACCCTGCAGGCCGTGATCACGCATCGCTACGAAATCATGGCGCGCTATGCCGACCTGCTCAAGCATGCCTGCCGCGACGAGATCGCCCGGCTGAAGGCCGCCAAGGAATCCCATCTGCAGTGGAAGCTGCTGCGGCGGGCGAAGGCCCTGCTGCACCGCGCCGACGACGAGTCGCTTCCCGATTCGCACCGTTCCGCGATCAATACCGTGCTGGCGGACCACCGCTCGCTGGCCATCCTGGTCGAGATGCGGCGCGAACTGGCCGCCATCTGGGAGCGGTCCAGCGCCTCCAGCGAACAGCTGCTGCGCGATCTGCAGGATTGGTGCAACCGCGCCCAGCAAAGCGGCATCGCGCGGCTCGAGGAGTTCTCGGCCAGGCTGCGCAGCTACGCGACCTGAGCCTGCTGGTCGGAAACAAGAAAAAAGGAGCCTCGGCTCCTTTTTTCTTTTGGGGCCGCGCGGCGATAGGGGTCAGCCGCGCGCCGGTTCACCGTCCCGCCGGCGGTGGCCGCTCAGTTCGGCGCCGGCGTTGGCCGGCAGTTCGCGGCACTGGGTGACGGCCAGCACGCCCAGGAGACCCATGGCGGCGAAGGCCAGGGTGAAGTCCGTCAGTTGCACGGCCGCATGGCCCAGCGCATGCCTCGAGGTGTCGAGCACCAGCGCGGCCAGGCCGATGCCCAGCGCCGCCGTCATCTGCTGGTTGGTGCTGGCCAGGCTGGTCGCCGCGCTCATGCGGGGCTGCGGCACGTCGGCGTAGACGATGGTGCCGTAGGCGTTGAATTGCAACGAGCGCGCCAGGCCGCCCAGGAGCAGCAGCAGGTAGATCGCCGCCAGCGGCCATTCCGGCCGGAACGCACCGCACAGGCCCAGCAACACCGCAGACAGCAGGCCGTTCCAGATCATGACCCGGCGATAGCCGAAGGCCCGCAAAAAGCGCACCGAGATCGCCTTCATGACCAGGCCGCCCACGGCCCCGGCGAAGGTGATGGCGCCGCTTTCGGCGGCCGACAGGCCGAAGCCCAGTTGCAGCATCAGCGGCATCAGGAAGGGGAAGGAGCCGTAGGCCACCCGATACAGGAAGCCGCCGCGCATCGCCACGCGAAAGGTGGGGATGCGCATCAGGCTGAAGTCCAGCACGGGGTCGGTATGCCGGCGGCTGTGCCAGGCGTAGGCCAGCGCGCAGGCGGCCGCGGCGCCCAGCAGGAGCAGCGCGGTCGGGGACAGGCCGCCGTGGCCCAGTCCTTCCAGCCCGACGATCAGGCTGGCCAGCGTGGCGGCGGCCAGGGCGAAGCCCACGTAGTCGAACGACGAGGGCGGCGCGTCGCTGCGGATATCGGGGATGTAGGTGGTGGCGAGCGCGATGCCGGCCAGCCCGATCGGCACGTTGATGAAGAAGATCCAGTGCCAGGACAGGTAGGTGGTCAGGAAGCCGCCGATCAGGGGCCCGACGGCCGGGCCTATCATCGCGGGAAACAGCACCCAGGACATGGCCGAGACCAGCTGGGACTTTTCCACCGTGCGCAGTAGCACCAGCCGGCCCACCGGCACCATCATGGCGCCGCTCGCCCCCTGGAGCAGCCGCGCGCCGATCAGCCACGGCAGGTTCTGCGCCAGGCCGCACAGCACGGAGCTGACGACGAACAGCGTGATCGCGCCGCGGAAGGTGTTGCGCGTGCCGAAGCGGTCGGCGATCTTGCCGCTGATCGGGATGAAGGCCGCCAGGCTGAGCAGGTACGCCGTCATGGCGAAGTTCATGCGGACCGGGTCGGTGCCCAGGGACTGCGCCATGGCCGGCAGCGCGGTCGAGATGATGGTGGAGTCCAGTTGCTCCATGAAGAACGCGCTGGCGACGATCAGCGCGATGATCCGGTAGCTGCCCTGGCGGGACGTGGCATGACCCATGAAGCCGTGGTCTCTTGTGCGATGGGTGGAACGCCCGCGCGGCGGGCCGGCGGGGAAGGACGCGGCCGTGGCCGTGCAAGCCCGCGATTTTAGTCCTTCGCGGGCGAGGCCGCGCCGCCTGCCGCGTGCGCGGCGGTCTGTTCCCCGTAGGCCCGGACCGCGTCGACCAGCGCCCGCACGCAGGCGGGCAGGGCCTCGAGCTCGCGCACCAGCAGGTCGCGTTCGCGCACGGCCCACGGCTCGTCCAGCTCCACGATGGACAGCTCCATCGTGCGCCGGTGGCGGCGCGCCGCCGACTCGGGGATCACGCCTATGCCGACGCCCGCCTCCACCATCCGGCAGATGGCCTCGAAGCTCGAGACCTGGATGCGCAGGATGAGCCCCGCGCCCCGGTTTTCGACCTGTTCACGCAGGAAGGTCAGCATGGTGCTGCCCTCGTGCAGGCTGATGTGGGGATAGCGCAAGGTGTCGTCCAGGGTAACCCGGCCCCGCGCGGCCAGCGGATGGACGGTCGGGACGGCCAGTACCAGCCGGTCGGTGCTGAAGTGCAGGCGCTCCAGGCCGGGGGCGTTGATGGGGCCGGCGGTGATGCCCAGGTCGGTCGAGCCATCCATCACCCCGCGGATGATGTCGCGGGTCAGCCGTTCCTGCAGGTCCACCGTCACGCCGGGCCGCCCGGCCAGGAAACGCGCCAGGATCTCGGGCATGAACTCGGTGACGGCGGTGGTGTTGGCGAAGATGCGGATATGGCCCGTGGTGCCGGTGCTGCCATCGGCGAAATCGTTCTTGAGCGAATCGACCTGCCGCATGACCTGCCGGGCGTGCTCCAGCAGCCGCCGGCCGGCGGGCGTCAGCTCTACCCCGCGGCTGTTCCGGTACAGCAGGCGGGCGTCGAGCCGGGTTTCCAGCGACTTGATGCGGGTGCTGGCGGCGGTCAGCGAAAGATGGGCGCGCCGCGCGCCCTGCGTCAGGCTGGGCGCTTCGGCCACGTGGATGAAAAGCCTGAGGTCGGCCAGGTCGAGATGCATGGCGGCACGTGTGGGGGAAAGCATTCACCTTACCTGATCCCTTCCGTTTTGGCGAAGACTGGATGAGGAAAATCAAAATTTACAGAAGGCTGGCGCGGGTGCATGCTGGCGGCATTTCACGCAAGGCGGCGCCCATGGGCGGCCCGCAAGGAGCAAGCATGAGCCAGGACCAGGCTCCATCCCCGCGCGACTGGATCGGGCGCACAGAAACCTCGTCCGACCAGATCACCGGCAACCTGGCGCGGCGCATCGCCGCCACCCTGGGGCAGGCGGCGCCCGAGCCGGGCAGCGCGTTGCCCGAGCTGTGGCATTGGGCGTATTTCCAGGAGCCGGTGGACGCGGCCGGACTGGGCGCCGACGGTCATCCCGCCCGCGGCGGCTTCCTGCCGCCGGCCGACCGGCGCAATCGCATGTGGGCCGGTGGCCGGCTGGCGTTCCATCGGCCGCTGGTGGTGGGCGAGGACGCCACGCGCCATTCGACCATCCTGTCGGTGCAGGAGAAGGCGGGGCGCACCGGTTCCCTGCTGTTCGTGACCGTGCGCCACGACTACGAACAGCGCGGCGGCCTGGCCGTGCGCGAGGAACAGGACATCGTCTACCGCGAGCCGTCCCCGCCGCGTACCGCCGATCCGGAGCCCGTGCCGCAAGCCGGATGGTCGGAGACCATCGTGCCGACCTCCACCATGCTGTTCCGCTATTCGGCGGTCACCTTCAACGGCCACCGCATCCACTACGACTGGCCCTATGCCACGGACGAGGAAGGCTATGCCGGCCTGGTGGTGCACGGCCCGCTGATCGCGACATTGCTGGTGGGCGCCTTCGTGCGTGCTCATTCGTCGCTGCGGCCGACGCATTTCTCGTATCGGGGTGTACGGCCGCTGATCGCGCCCACGCCCTTCGAGGCGGCGGGGCGGATGGCGGACGACGGCGTGGCCCGGGTCTGGGCCGGCAATGCGCAGGGCGCGATCCAGCGCGGCGAACTGCGCTACGAGCAGAGATAGCAACGGCGGCCCGCGCGGAGGCGCGAACGGCTGTTTGTCACCGGAGATGGCATGGAAGAGTACGACGACATCCGCCAGGGCGTGCGCGCCCTGTGCGCCCACTATGACGCCGCCTATTGGCGCGGGGTGGACGAGGCCCGGGGATTCCCCGAGGCGTTCGTGCGCGCGCTGACCGAGGCCGGATGGCTGGGGGCGATGATTCCCGCCGAGTACGGCGGATCGGGCCTGGGGCTGTCCGAGGCATCGGTGATCCTGGAGGAGGTCAACCGCTGCGGCGGCAACTCGGGCACCGTGCACGGGCAGATGTACAACCTGTTCACACTGGTGCGCCACGGGTCGCAGGCGCAGAAGGATCATTTCCTGCCGCGCCTGGCCAGCGGCGAGCTGCGCCTGCAGTCCATGGGCGTGACGGAGCCGACCACGGGCACCGATACGACCCGGATCAAGACCACCGCCGTGCGGCGCGGCGACCGCTATGTGGTCAACGGACAGAAGGTCTGGATCTCGCGCGTGCAGCACTCCGACCTGATGATCCTGCTGGCCCGCACCACGCCCCTGGCCGAGGTCGCCAGGAAGACCGAGGGCATGTCCATCTTCCTGGTCGACCTGCGCGAGGCGATCGGCCATGGCATGGAGGTGCGCCCCATCGCCAACATGGTCAACCATGAGACCAACGAACTTTTCTTCGACAACCTGGAGCTGCCGGCCGACAGCCTGATCGGCGAGGAAGGCAAGGGCTTTCGCTACATCCTGGACGGGCTGAACGCCGAACGCACGCTGATCGCCGCCGAGTGCATCGGCGATGGCCGCTGGTTCGTCGAGCGCGCGCGCAGCTACGCCGGCGAGCGGCAGGTGTTCGGTCGTCCGATCGGGCAGAACCAGGGCGTGCAGTTTCCCATCGCCGAGGCCCACATCGAGGTCGAGGCCGCGGACCTGATGCGCTGGCGCGCCTGCCGCGAATACGACGCCGGCGTCGCGGCGGGCGCCAGCGCCAACATGGCCAAGTACCTGGCCGCCAAGGCCTCGTGGGAAGCGGCCAACGTCTGCCTGCAGACGCACGGCGGCTTCGGCTTCGCCTGCGAATACGACGTCGAGCGCAAGTTCCGCGAAACGCGCCTCTACCAGGTGGCGCCGATCTCGACCAACCTCATCCTTTCCTACGTGGCCGAGCACCTGCTGGGGCTGCCGCGTTCCTTCTGAGGCGCGTCCATGGACAAGACCAGCCTGGCGCGGGACGGCGCCACCGCCTCCCTGTGCGAATTCCTGGCGGCACTGCGTTTCAAGGACCTGCCCGCGCCGGTGGCGGACCGGATCGAAGACCTGTTCCTGGACTGGGTGGCATCGGCCCTGGCCGGGAAGGGCGGGCATCCGGTGCCGCTGTTCGAGCGCTATGCCGCGGCGATGGGGCCCGAAGCGGGGCGCTGCGCGATCCTGACCAACCGGCGGACCACGTCGGCGCATTTCGCCGCGCTGGTCAACGGCGCCGCCTCGCACCTGGTCGAGCAGGACGACCTGCACAACAGCTCGGTGCTGCATCCGGCCACGGTGGTGTTTCCGGCCGTGTTCGCCGCGGCGCAGGACCTGGGCAAGTCGGGTAGCGAGATGCTCGTGGCGGCGGTGGCCGGCTATGAGGCCGGCGTGCGCATCGGCGAATTCCTGGGTCGGTCGCACTACCGCATCTTCCATACGACCGGCACCGTGGGCACGCTGGCGGCCGCGGCCGGCGTGGCCAGGCTGATGGGGCAGGATGCGCGGACGCTGGCGCACACGCTGGGGTCGGCCGGCACGCAAGCCTCGGGCCTGTGGGAATTCCTGCGCGAGGCCGCCGATTCCAAGCAGCTCCATACTGGCCAGGCGGCCGCGAACGGGCTCCTGGCCGCCTACCTGGCACAGGATGGCCTGACCGGCGCGCACGGCGTGCTCGAAGGCCGGCAGGGCATGGCGGCGGGCATGTCCTCGGACGCGGATCCGGCCCGGCTGAACGATCGCCTGGGCCGGCGCTGGGCCACGCTGGAGACATCGTTCAAGTTCCATGCCTCGTGCCGCCATACCCATCCGGCCGCCGATGCGCTGTTGCAGCTGATGCGTACCGAAGGCATCGCCCACGGCGACATCGCTTCGATCCGCGCCCGGGTGCACCGCGCCGCGATCGATGTGCTGGGCAACGTGGACGAACCCAGCACCGTGCATCAGGCGAAGTTCTCGATGGGGACGGTGCTGGGCCTGATCGCGGTCCACGGCCGCGCCGGCCTGGAGGAATTCCGCGACCATGCGCTGACCGATCCCGCGGTGGCGGACGTCCGCCGGCGCACGACCATGGTGATGGACGACGAGGTCGACCGCGCCTATCCCGCCCGCTGGCTGGGACGGGTCGAGGTGGAGACGCGCGATGGCCGGCGCCTGTCCGCCGCCATCGACAGCCCCAAGGGCGACCCGGACAACACCTTGTCGCGCCCCGAGCTGGAATCCAAGCTGAGGCGCCTGGCGGCTTTCTCCGGCGCGGCGACGCCGGCGGAGATCGATGCCTGGATTCCCCGCCTGTGGAGCCTGCGGCACGCGCGCGAGCTGTCCGATTTCATGCCGGAGCTTGCATGAGCGCGCCCGCCCGACCGCCCGAAGGGCGCGCGACCTCCCTCGGAGAGGATGTCGCGCAGCGACAGGAGGGTAGTCCAGTGAGCACGCCGGTGACCGCCTCTCTTCTACCGACCCCGCCGCGTCCGCTGGACGGCGTCACCGTGCTGAGCCTCGAGCACGCCATCGCGGCGCCGTTCTGCACCCGGCAACTGGCCGACCTGGGCGCCCGCGTGATCAAGATCGAACGCCCGGGGACGGGGGACTTCGCGCGCGGCTACGACGAGCGCGTCCGCGGGCTGTCGTCCCACTTCGTCTGGACCAACCGGTCGAAGGAAAGCCTGGCGCTGGACCTGAAGCAGGACGGCGCGCGCGAGGTGCTGGAGCGGCTGCTGCCGCGCGTCGACGTCCTGGTGCAAAACCTGGCGCCCGGCGCCGCCGATCGGCTGGGGCTGTCGTTCGAGGCGCTGCACGCGCGCCATCCCAGGCTGATCGTCTGCGACATCTCCGGCTACGGCGACAGCGGCCCGTATCGCGACAAGAAGGCCTACGACCTGCTGATCCAAAGCGAAGGAGGTTTCCTGTCGGTCACGGGCACGCCCGAAGAACCGTCCAAGGCCGGGGCCTCGGTGGCCGACATCGCCGCCGGCATGTACGCCTATTCCAACATCCTGGCCGCGCTGCTGCTGCGGGCCACGACGGGGAAGGGCAGCCGCATCGACGTCTCCATGCTCGAGAGCATGGTCGAGTGGATGGGCTACCCCATGTACTACGCGTTCGACGGCGCGCCCCCGCCGCCGCGCTCGGGCGCCTCGCACGCGACCATCTACCCCTACGGCCCGTTTCCCGCCGGCGATGGCGGCACCGTGATGCTCGGCCTGCAGAACGAGCGCGAATGGCGCGTGTTCTGCGAACGGGTGCTGGCGCGGCCGGAACTGGCCGGCGACCCCCGTTTCGATGCCAATTCGCGGCGCACCGAAAACCGGGCGGCGCTGCGCGACATCATCGTGGAGGTCTTCGCCGGCATGAACACCGAACAGGTCATGGCGGCGCTGGACGACGCCCAGATCGCCAACGCCCGCGTCAACGACATGGCAGGCGTCTGGTCCCACCCGCAGCTGGCGGCCCGCCAGCGCTGGACCGAGGTGGCAAGCCCGGCCGGCATGTTGCCCGTGTTGCTGCCGCCAGGAGCGGGCGGCGCCTATGCGGCCCGCATGGACCGGATACCGGCCCTGGGTGAAGATACCTTGTCCATCCTGGCCGAACTCGGCTATGGCGAAGCCGAGATCGCCGCGCTGCGTGCGCGGCATGTAGTAGCGTCATGATGCGGGCGAGTCGGCTGCGAGAATCGTGCCTGGTGCCCTGATATTTTCGATCAGAGGATCTCCGGTGCGCGGCAGGAAATGCCGGGCCGTCGGCTGGCAGAGGGGCGTCTTCGGCAGAAAAAATCGTGCCACGCGTGATAGTGTAGGCACTGCGTGGCCGCCAGCGGCACGCGCCAAAACGAAAGCAAAAAACGACTCAGGAGACTACCAATGAATCGAGGCCTTGCGTGCTTCGCCGTCGCTTTATTGTGTCCACTCGCCGCGCTCGCGGCGGACAACTACCCTTCCCGTCCCATTACGTTGGTCGTGCCGTTCTCGCCGGGTGGCGTGTCGGACACCACGGCGCGTCCGCTGGCGCCTGTCATGGCCAAGCGTCTGGGGCAACCGGTCATCGTCGAGAACCGGCCAGGAGCAGGGGGTGGAGTGGGAATGGCTCATGTGGCCAAGGCGGCTCCAGATGGCTATACGCTCATGATGGCGTTGGCCAGTATTTCGGCAATTCCCCCCGCCGACAAGCTGACGGGCAAGACACCTTCATATTCCACCTCGCAATTTGCCGCCATCGCTCGCATATCGGCCGATCCCACCGTGCTGGTGGTGCGCGACGATGCGCCCTGGAAGTCCGTGCGTGAGCTGGTGGAGGCGGCCAAGGTCAAGCCCGGCACGATCAGCTTCAGTTCATCCGGAATCTACGGCACTACGCATGTAGCGATGGAGCGTTTTGCCCACGCCGCGGGAATCAAGCTGCTGCACGTGCCGTATGGCGGCGGCGGCGAACAAGTGACGGCGCTGTTAGGTGGACATGTCCAGGCCTCGACGCAGACCTATGGCAACATTTCCGGCCATATCAAGAGCGGCAAGTTCAAGCCGCTGGCGGTTCAGAGCGCCGAGCGCCTGGCCAGCCTGCCCGATGTGCCGACGCTGAAAGAGCTCGGCTACGACGCTGAATACTATCTTTGGGCCGGACTATTCGCGCCGACGGGCCTGCCCGAGCCCGTCATGGCGAAGCTGCGCACCGTCGTCAAGGAAGCAGCGGCCGATCCGGCTTTCGTCAAGGCCATGACAGGAATGGGGACGCCCGTCCAGTATCTGGATGCGCCGGAATTCGAGGCCTTCTGGCGAGCCGACGAGCGGCATCAGACGCAGATCATCAACAGCATCGGCAAACTCGAATAAAAAGGGAATCCATGAAATATGCAATGTATCGCCGTGACGGCGTCAAGCGCGTGGCCATCCTCGACGGCGCGTACCTGGTTGATCCGCAAGCGCTCGAACAAGCCGTTGGCGGGCTGGGGCCGCAAGTGAGCTGGTTTGCCGACATGACCGAGGTGATCCGCCATGCCCCGCAGTCCCGGGAACTCGGTGCGCGGGCGGTGGCGCTCGCCGCCGAGCGGGGTGTGGGACGCGTGGCGCTAGATGACGTGCAGCTCTGCGCCCCCATGCTGCCTTCCACCATCCTGTGCGCGGGCAGCAACTACCTGAGCCACAACGCCGAAAAGGCCGGCTCCGACACAAGCGGCAAAGAGCCGGAGTTCTTCCTCAAGACCGCCGACTGCGTCGTCGGCCCGCACGACGAGATCGTCCACGATCCGGTGCTGACGCGCAAACTGGACGGCGAGGTCGAGCTGGGCGTGGTCATCGGCAAGCCGGGGCGGCACATTCCACGCGAACGGGCGCTGGAGCATGTGTTCGGCTATACCATCGTCAACGACGTCACGGCTCGCGATCGCCAGGTGCGCTTTCGGCCGGACGGCAGTAGCTGGTACGAGCTGGGCCGCGGTAAGGTATTCGATACCAGCGCTCCGCTGGGCCCGTACATTGTCGGCGCCGAAGAGATCCCCGATCCGCAAGGCCTGGGCATCCGTTCCTGGGTCAATGGCGAGCTGCGGCAGAATAGCAATACCGCACAGATGATCTGGAGCGTGGCCGAACTTGTCCATGTGTTTTCGATCAACCTGACGCTGCGGCCGGGCATGGTGATCATCACGGGCACGCCCAGCGGTACGGCCTGGTCCACCGACAAGGAGCTCGGCGGCAAATGGTCGGGAGGCAACGGCATCGTTCCCGCCTCGGGCTATTTGAGGCCTGGCGATCTGATCGAATGCGAAGTCGATGGCATCGGCAGGCTGCGCAATCGGGTGGCGGGCGCATGAAGCGCGTGCGCTCCGCCCTGTTCGTGCCGGGGGACCGGCCCGAGCGGCTGCCCAAGGCGCTGGCCAGCGGCGCCGATGCCGTCATCGTGGACCTGGAGGACGCGGTCGAACCCGGCGCCAAGGCGGCCGCGCGCGTGGCCGTGGCGGCATCCCTGAAAGCTTGCGCGGACCGATCGGTGGTGGTGCGCGTCAATGCGATCCAGACGATCTATTTCGACGAGGACATTGCGCTGTGCGCCGCCAGTCCCGCGGTGGCCGCGGTGATGCTGCCCAAGTCGGAGTCGGCGGCGGATATGGCGCGCGCGGCGCCGGCTGGCCGGCCCGTGTGGCCGCTGATCGAAAGCGCGCGCGGCGTGCTGGCGCTGGCGGCCATCGCCGATGCGCCGGGGGTGGAGCGGCTGGTGTTCGGGAGCCTGGATTTCGCGCTGGACCTCGACCTGGACCCGGTGTCGGCGGCGGGCCGGGCGGTCCTGGACGATGCCCGGCACCGCATGCTGCTTCACGCGCGCGGCGCGGACCTGCCCGCGCCGCTCGACGGCGTACACCCGCAACTGGACGACATCGACGGCCTGCGCGCCGAAGCCGCGCGGGCGCGCGGGGCGGGCATGGGCGGCATGCTGTGCGTGCACCCCGTGCAGGTCGCCGCCATCAACGAGGCCTTCAGTCCTTCGGACGCGGAACTGGCTTGGGCCCGCCGCGTCGTCGAGGCGGCGGCGGGGCAGCGGGGCGCGTTCCGGCTGGAAGGGCGGATGGTGGATGCGCCGGTGCTGGCGCGCGCCCGGCGGATGATGGAAGCCGCGGGCAGGGCATAGCGGCGGATGTTTGCCGCGGGCAAAGAAAAACCCCGCCTGGGCGGGGTTTGTTCGCAAACCGAGCCGATTACTTCAGCTTGGTTTCCTTGTAGTCCACGTGCTTGCGCGCGACCGGATCGAACTTCTTGATCAGCATCTTTTCCGGGGTGGTGCGCTTGTTCTTGGTCGTGGTGTAGAAATGCCCGGTTCCGGCGGTGGACTCGAGCTTGATCTTTTCGCGAATACCCTTGGCGGCCATGGTGTGCTCCTGTGGATCCGGTGATTAAACGGCTTCGCCGCGAGCGCGCAGATCGGCCAGGACGGCTTCGATGCCGTTCTTGTCGATGGTGCGCAGGGCGTTGGTGCTGACGCGCAGGCGAACCCAGCGGTTTTCGCTTTCCACCCAGAACTTGCGGTATTGCAGGTTCGGCAGGAAACGGCGCTTGGTCTTGTTGTTGGCGTGAGAAACGTTGTTGCCCGTGATCGGACCCTTACCGGTTACTTGACATACTCGTGCCATGGCGACACCTCTTCTGCTATTTCGTGAATTCGGGAGACGGATCCGGGGGCCGGCGATACCGGACTGTGCCCCGAATTTCTGGCGCGGTTTGGCAGGATGGATGCCGACCCGGTTCGCACGGGTTCTCAAGGCATCCCGGCGCAAAATCCAGAATGCGTTGAAAACGTGCGCCGAAAGCCAGCTTCATCCGCGCCCGGAAAGCGCGCTTGCGAAGGGCTTTCCCCGGGGCGAGAGCTCTCGCGGGCCAAAGACAACGCCGTAAAGCTCGCAAGAATAGCACGAAACCCGCCGTTTTTTCAACTCGTTGTTTGCGACGCAGCTTGTTTCCCCACGGGACGGGTACGGGATTCTACGGCATCGGGCTGCCAGGCACCGGAGCCGGCTGCTCGCTAACCCTATGTTGACTGATCGATCAGTCAGGGCCTAGGCTAGCGCATCCTTATCCAGGAAGCGCGCCTTGACCGACCAGAACGCCCGGACCGCCATCCTCGACGCCGCCGAAGGGGTTTTCGCCGCCCACGGCTTCGATGGCACCAGCATGCGGCAGATCGCCAACGAAGCCGGCGTGGCCCAGGCATTGCTGCACTACCACTTCGGCACCAAGGAAAAACTGTACGAGGCCATGTTCGCCCGCCGCTCCGACGCCATCAACGCCGTCCGCGCGGCCGCGCTGGACCGGCTGTTCGGACCGGACGGGCAGGGGCGGCCCACCCTGGGCGACCTGCTGGAAGCCTTGTTCCGGCCAACGGTGGAGTTCGGCCACGAGGGGCCGGCGGGCAATCTGTTCTCGCGGGTGCTGGCCGCCACCGCCAACGCCGAGGACGAGCGTTCGCGCACGCTGATCGGCGCCCACTACGACGCGATCGCCCGCCGTTTCATCGCCGCCTTCCGCCGTGTCCTGCCGCAGTTGGAGCAGGACGATGCCGTGTGGTCCTACATGTTCGCCATCGGCGTGGGCATGACCATGATGGCCGCCACCGGGCGGGCAGGACGCCTGTCGGACGGCGCCTGCGACGACAGCGACGTCGATGCCGTCATGGCCCGCCTGGTGCCTTTCATCAGCGCCGGCATCGAGGCGCTGGCGGCCGACCGTGCCGCCGGCCGCACGGGCCGTCCCCACGTTCTTTCCCCGCGCTCCGGTTCCGGAGCCGGTTGATTCCCCGGGGCCATGCCCCGGCCGCAAGAACCGGGCCGCCACGAGCCCGGCCCCCTGACAAGGAGACATGCATGCGTATTCTGCCGGCCGCATTGGCGGCCTTGCTGGCCACCGCCACGATGGCGGCACAGGCCAAGACCATCACCGTGACGCTGGTCAACGGCCATCCGCCGGTGTTCCGCTGGGTCAAGCATCTGCAGGAGTCCTTCGTGCCGGCAGTGAACAAGGCGCTGGAGGGGACGGACATCAAGCTCGAATGGAAGCAGCAGTACGGCGGCTCGCTGGCCAAGGTGGGCGAGGAGCTGGAAGCGGCCCAGGACGGCGTGGCCGACATCGCGCTGGTTCCCACGATCTTCGAGCCGGCCAAGTTGCCGCTGCAGAACGTCACCTATTACACGCCCTTCGTATCGGACGATCCCGGCCTGGTGACGCAGGCGGTACAGGACGTGCAGCGCAAGATCCCGGCGATGATGAAGGCCTGGGAGGCGAACGACGTCGTCTACATCGGCGGCGGTTTCGGGCTGGACGACTACCTGTTGTTCACGAAGTTTCCGGTCAAGGGCATGGCCGACCTCAAGGGCCGCAAGATCGGCACGCCGGGCACGTCGATCAACTGGATGAAGGGCACGGGCGCGGTGGGCGTCGCGGGCAACCTGACCGAGTACTACAACTCGCTGCAGACCGGCCTGTACGACGGCGTGGTCACCTTCGCCACCGCGGCCCTGCCGGCCAAGATCCAGGAGGTCGCGCCCTACATCACGCAGATCGGCTACGGCGCTCAGTACTCGGGCGGCATCGCGGCCAACAAGGACTGGTACGACGCCCAGCCGGAAGCCTTGAAGAAGGCATTGAAGGCCGGCGCCGACGCCTTCGAGAAGGCGTATACCGACGACCTGCGCAAGGCCACCCGCGCCGCGCTGGACGAACTGGTCGCCAAGGGCGGCAAGCTCAATCCGGATTCGGCCAGCCTGCGGGGCGCCTATGCCAAGGCGCTCGAGGACCCGACCAAGGGCTGGGTCGCCGAGCTGCAAAAGCAGAAGCTGCCGGCCAAGCAGGTGCTGGACGCCTACATGAAGGAAGTGCGGGCGGCCGGCGCCAAGCCGGTGCGCGACTGGGATCGGAACTGAACCGGGCGGCGAGGTCATCCATGTCTGAAGTCCCCATCACCGGCGAGGGAGATTTCCTCCCTCCGTCCGACCATCCCTTGCTGCGCATCCTGGATGCCTGCACCGCGGCCCTGAACGCGGTCGGCACGCTGCTGATCGTGGGCGTGATGGTCGCCATCAACTCCGACATCGTCGGCCGCGCGTTCTTCGGCCATCCCATCTCGGGCGTGCCCGAGATGGTCAGCATGTCCATCGTCGCTATCGTCTTCCTGCAGGTGGCCCATTCGCTGCGGCTGGGCGGGCTGACGCGGGCGGAGGTGCTGCTGGACAAGCTTGCGCCGCGCGGGCGGGCCGGGCTGGAGGCCTTGTACTGCCTGATCGGCGCCGCGTTCTGCGCGGTGCTGTTCAACGGCCTCGTGCCGCTGTTCGAGCGCGCCTGGACCCGGGATCTGTTCGTAGGCGCGATCGGCGACTTCACCGCGCCGATCTGGCCGGTGCGGCTGATCATGCTGGTGGGGACGGTGGCGCTGGGCCTGCAGTTCCTGGCCAGGGCGGTGCGCGCGCTGTGCGCGGCCGCGACGACGCACGGCCGGGCCGTGCAGGCGGGGGCATGATGAGCGATCTGGTCATCGGCGCGCTGGCGCTGTTCGGAATGGTGGGGCTGATCTATGCCGGCATGCACGTCGCCATCGCGCTGGCCGTCTGTTCCTTCCTGGGCGTGCTGGCGATCAAGGGCAGCTTCCTGATCACCGGCCGCATGCTGGCGCTGGCCGCCACCGAGTCCATCGACTCCTATATCTTCGGCGTGGTGCCGCTGTTCGTGCTGATGGGGTTCGTCGTATCGCAGGCCGACATCGGCCGCGACGCGTTCGACGTCGCCAACCGCATGCTGGGCCGCATCAAGGGCGGACTGGGCATCGCCACCGTGGGCGCCAACGCGATCTTCGCCGCCATCACCGGCATTTCGATCGCCTCGGCCGCCGTGTTCACGCGGGTGGCCGTGCCCGAGATGCTGCGGCACGGCTACACCAAGCGCTTCGCCTACGGCATCGTGGCGGGCAGTTCGGTGCTGGGCATGCTGATCCCGCCCAGCCTGCTGCTCATCCTGTACGGCATCCTGACCGAGCAGTCGGTGGGCGACCTGTTCCTGGCCGGCGTGGTGCCGGGCATCGTGCTGGCCATCGCCTTCGGCCTGGGCGTCTACTGGCTGGCCCGCAACCGTCCGGATTTCGCCGGCGCCAGCATTTCCGAGGACGTCGCGCCCCTGTCGGCCGCCGCGATGGGACGCAAGGCGCTGCCCATCGTGCTGCTGATCGGCCTGGTGCTGGGCGGCATCTATGGCGGCTTCTTCACGCCCACCGAGGCCGGCGCAGTCGGCGCGCTGGGCGCGATCGTGATCGGCCTGTTCCGCCGCGCGCTGCCGCCCGGGCGCATCTGGCGGGTATTGACCGACACCGGCCAGGTCACCGCCGCCATCTGCTTCCTGATCATCGCGGCCAGCATGTACTCGCGCATGCTGTCGCTGAGCGGCCTGCCGGAGTTCCTGACCGCGGCGCTCGCGGCCAGCGACATCGGCTACTGGGGCATCATCATCGCCTACGTGCTGCTGATCGTCGCGATGGGAACCATCCTGGACAGCTCGTCCATCCTGCTGATCGTGGTGCCGTTGTTCTATCCGATCATGAAGGCCTTCGGCATCGATCCCATCTGGTTCGGCATCGTCACCGTGATCGCCGTCGAGGTCGGCCTGCTGACGCCGCCGTTCGGCCTGTCCGTCTACGTGATCAAGGGAACCTCGCCCGATCGCACATTGAAACTGGGCGAGATCTTCCGCGGTGCCTTGCCGTTCGCCGCCATCATGCTGGCGGTGCTCGCCCTGATCCTGGTATTTCCGTGGCTGGCCACCGGCCTGCTCGGACGCTGAACGAAGGAGCCCTTCATGCCTCGACGTTTCGTCGATCTTTCCGTCGCACTGGACGACCGCATCGCCTCCGATCCCCCCGGCCACCTGCCGCAGATCGCCTATCTCGACCACCGCTCGACCGCCGCCGACATGGCGTCCTTCTTCCCCGGGCTGGACGTGGCGGACCTGCCGGGGGGCGAGGGGTGGGCCATCGAGCGGCTGAATGTCTCGACCCACAACGGCACCCACCTGGATGCGCCCTATCATTTCCACTCGACCATGGATGGCGGCGAGCGCGCCATCACCATCGACGAGGTGCCGCTGGAGTGGTGCTTCAGCCGGGGCGTGAAGCTGGACTTCCGCCACTTGCCCGACGGCCACGTGGTGACGCCCGAGGAGGTGGAGGCCGAACTGGCCCGCATCGGCCACGTGCTCGAGCCCTACGACATCGTGCTGGTGAACACGTCGGCCGGCGCGCGCTACGGGCAGCCCGACTACGTGTCCGCGGGCTGCGGCATGGGCATGGAGGCGACGCTCTACCTGACCGAGCGCGGCGTGCGCGTGACCGGCACCGACGGCTGGAGCTGGGACGCGCCTTTCGTGCACACCGCCAAGCGCTTCGCCGAGAGCCCGGATCCTTCCATCATCTGGGAAGGGCACCGCGCCGGCATGGCGCGCGCCTATTGCCACCTAGAGAAGCTCGGCAACCTGGAAAGCCTGCCGCCGCACGGATTCACCGTCTCGTGCTTTCCCTACAAGATCCGTGGCGCCTCGGCCGGTTTCACCCGCGCCGTGGCCATCTTCGAAGACTGAACCGGAGCCCGCGATGAACGACACCCAAGCCAAGCCCGCCAAGAAAGCCGCGCCCAAGATCATCATCACCTGCGCCGTCACCGGCGGCATCCATACGCCCACCATGTCCGAGGCGCTGCCCTACCGCCCCGAGGACATCGCCGAGCAGTCCATCGCCGCCGCCAAGGCCGGCGCGGCCATCCTGCACCTGCATGCGCGCGATCCCAAGGACGGCCGGCCCACGCCCGATCCGGCGGTGTTCATGCAGTTCCTGCCGAAGATCAAGGAAGCCACCGACGCCGTCATCAACGTCACCACCGGCGGCGGCCTGAACATGACGGTGGAACAGCGCCTGGCCGCGCCGCTGCTGGCCAGGCCCGAGATGTGTTCGCTCAACATGGGGTCGATGAACTTCGGCATCTACCCCATGGCCGATCGCTACAAGCAGTGGAAGTTCGATTGGGAAGAGAGCTACCTGCGCAATACCGACGATTTCATCTTCCGCAACACTTTCCGCGACATCGAACGCATCCTGAAGATGCTGGGCGAGGAGCACGGCACCCGCTTCGAGCACGAGTGCTACGACGTCGGCCACCTGTACAACGTTGCCCATTTCGTGGACCGCGGCCTGCTCAAGCCGCCATTTTTCATCCAGATGATCTTCGGCATCCTGGGCGGCATCGGCGCCGAGCTGGACAACCTGCTGTTCATGAAGCGCACGGCCGACCGGTTGTTCGGCAACGACTACCGCTGGTCGGTGCTGGCCGCCGGCCGCCACCAGATGAACTTCGCCACGCAGGCGGCCTTGCTGGGAGGCAGCGTGCGGGTCGGGCTGGAGGACAGCCTGTACATCGGCAAGGGCCAATTGGCGGCTTCCAATGCCGAGCAGGTCGCCAAGGTGCGCCGCATCCTGGAGGAAATGGGGCACGAGATCGCGACGCCGGACGAGGCCCGCGCCATGCTGGCGCTCAAGGGCGCGGACCGGGTCGGCTTCTGAGCGCGGCCATGGCGGGCGCTCCCAATCCGCTGGACGGCTTCGTCGTCGATCCGGCCGCCATGGCCTATGTGGGGCAGGGGCTGCAACGCCCCGAATGCATCCTGGCCGAACGCGATGGTTCCCTGTGGGCCGCCGATGCGCGCGGCGGCGTGGTCCACATCCGGCCCGACGGCAGCCAGCGGCTGGTCACGCAGCAGGCCGACACGCATTTCAGCCAGGCCACCGACGACGCCACCCGCTTCGTCGCGGGCACCTTGCCTAACGGCCTGGCCTTCGCGCGCAACGGCGACATCGTCATCTCCAACTTCGGCACCGACCGGCTGGAACTGATGACGCGCGAGGGGCAGACCCGCGTGCTGGCCGACACCGTGGACGGCCAGCCCATTGGCAAGGTCAATTTCGTGCTGCGCGACAGCCGCGATCGGCTGTGGCTGACCATTTCCACCCGCATCAGGAACTGGATGCAGGCCATGGATCCCACGGTGGCCGATGGCTATATCGCGCTGTACGAGCACGGCCGGTTGCGCATCGTGGCCGACGGCTTCCATTTCACCAACGAGATCCGGCTCGATGCCCGCGAGGAGTGGCTGTACGTGGCCGAGACCTGCGCGCGGCGCGTCTCGCGCCTGAGGGTGGGGCCGGACGGCAGCCTGTCGGGCCGGGAGGTGTTCGGTCCCGCCGATCATGGCGCGTTCATCGACGGCATCGCGTTCGATGCCCATGGCAACCTGTGGGGCACGCACGTGATGACGGACCGGATCTTCGCGATCACGCCGGAAGGGGAGCTGCGGATCGTGCTGGACGACGATGGCGGCAGTGCCGCGGGGAAGGCGTTGATGGCGGCGTTCGAGCGGAGCGAGACGACGCCGGAGATGATGCTGGCCTGCGGCGGGAAGATCGCGCCGTGGTTCGCCAGCGTGACGTTCGGGGGGCCGGATCTGCGGACGGTTTACATCGGCAGTCTGAGGGGGGAGCGGATTCCGTATTTCCGTGCGCCCGTGGCGGGGCTGCCCATGGCGCACTGGTAGGCCCTACATCATCCCGCGTTCCGCCAGCGAGGTGGTCCGCCCGCCTGCCACGATGATGTGGTCGAGCAGGCGCACGTCCACCAGCGCGAGCGCGGCGCGGACGTGGCGGGTGAGGTGTTCGTCGGCCTGGCTGGGTTCGGCGTTGCCCGAGGGGTGGTTGTGGGCGAGGATGACCGAGGCGGCATGGTGGCGCAGCGCGGCGCGGACGATCTCGCGCGGGTAGATGGTGGCCTGGGACAGGGTGCCCTGGGACAGGATTTCGCTGGTGATGAGGCAGTTGCGCGCGTCCAGGTACAGCGCCATGCAGCATTCGATGCGGCGGTGGGCCAGGGTGGCGGCGCAATAGCGGCGTACGTGATCGGGGCGGGACAGGGCGTCGCCGCGGTGGATTTCCTCGGCCAGTTCGCGCCGGGCCAGCTCCAGGATGGCCTGCAGTTGGGCCGCCTTGACTTCCCCCATGCCAGGCATGCCCCGGAGTTCGTCGCGCGAGGCGCCGAACAGTCCGCGCAGGCCGCCGAATTGCGCCAGCAGGCGCCGGCCCAGTTCGAGCGCGTTGCAGCCGCGCGTGCCGGTGCGCAGCAGCACGGCCAGCAGTTCGGCGTCGGTCAGCACCGTGGGGCCGTGGCGCAGCAGGCGCTCGCGGGGGCGTTCTTCGGGGGGCAGGGAGGCCTGGAGGGTCGGAAGGGCGGTCGGCATGGCGGCGGGACGGGTAAAATCGGTTCTTTGGCGCACAGCATCGACACGGTGACACACTTTGGCTGCATCTTCTTCCTCCACGCCCCTCGTTGTCCGTGAGGACTCCTACGTAACCCTCCACTACCGCATTTCGCTGGCCTCGGGCGAAGGCGCGGGAGGCGTTTTCGTCGATACCTTCACCGGCCGTCCCGCCACGCTGCAACTGGGCATCGGCCAGTGGGCGCCGGGCATGGAGGCGGCGCTGGTCGGCCGCGGCGAAGGCGAGCGCTTCAGTTTCACCCTCGCTCCGGCGCAGGCGTACGGCGATCGCAATCCGGAGCTGATCCAGCGCGTGACCCTGGCGATGCTGCGCGAGCACGCGGGCGACGAGACCTTCCAGCCCGGCGACTTGGTCGAATTCGCCGCGCCCAATGGCGGCCGGTATTCGGGCGTATTCAAGGAACAGGGCGAGGACTATGCGCTGTTCGATTTCAACCATCCGCTGGCCGGCTCGGCGCTGAAGGTGGATGTGTCCATACTCGGGGTGATGTGATGGCGCAGGCGCCCATGGAAGTGGTCCTGGCCCAGCCGCGCGGCTTCTGCGCCGGCGTCGACCGGGCCATCGAGATCGTCGAGCGCGCCTTGCAGATCTACGGCGCGCCCATCTACGTGCGGCACGAGATCGTCCACAACCGCTACGTGGTCGAGGACCTGCGCGCCAAGGGCGCCATCTTCATCCAGGAACTGGACGAGGCGCCGGCCGGTTCGACGGTGGTCTTCTCGGCCCACGGCGTGTCCAGGGCGGTGCGCCGCGAGGCCGAGCAGCGCGGCCTGCAGGTGTACGACGCCACCTGTCCCCTGGTGACCAAGGTCCACGTCGAGGTGGCCAAGATGCGCGCCGCCGGCAACGAGATCGTCATGATCGGCCACAAGGGGCACCCCGAGGTGGAAGGCACGCTGGGGCAGTCCGAAGCGGGCATGTACCTGGTCGAGACGGTCGAGGACGTGGCGGCGCTGGCCGTGGCCGATCCGGACCGGCTGGCCTATGTGACCCAGACCACGCTGTCGGTGGACGACGCGGCGCAGGTCGCGGCGGCGCTCAAGGCCCGCTTCCCGAACATCGCCGAGCCCAAGAAAAGCGACATCTGCTACGCCACGCAGAACCGCCAGGACGCCGTCAAGGTCATGGCGCCCGAATGCGACCTGGTGCTGGTGGTGGGCAGCGTCAACAGCTCCAATTCCAACCGCTTGCGCGAGGTGGCCGAGCGCAAGGGCGTGGCCGCCTACCTGATCGACGGCGCCGGCGACATCGATCCGGCCTGGCTGGAAGGGCGTAGCCGGGTGGGCGTCACGGCCGGCGCCTCGGCGCCCGACGTGCTGGTGCAGCAGGTCATCGCCCGCCTGAAGGAACTGGGCGCGGCCTCGGTGCGCACGCTGGCCGGCGCCGAGGAAGGTATCGCCTTCCCGCTGCCCAAGGGCTTGTCCAAGAACGTCCGCCTGTAGTCCTACGGAGCCTCCATGCGCCTCTACAGTTATTTCCGCAGTTCCGCCGCCTATCGCGTGCGCATCGCGCTGGCCCTGAAAGGGCTGCCGTACGACTATCTCGCGGTGCATCTGCTCAAGGACGGCGGCCAGCAGCTGAAGCCGGATTTTCGCCGGCTGAGCCCGGCCGCCCTGGTGCCGGTGCTGGAGGATGGCGGCCATGTCCTGACCCAGTCGCTGGCCATCATCGAATACCTGGAAGAGACGCATCCCCAGCCGGCGCTGCTGCCGGCCACCCCGGCGGAGCGTGCCCGCGTCCGCGCGCTGGCGCTGGACATCGCCTGCGACATCCATCCGCTGAACAACCTGCGCGTGCTGAAGTATCTGAAGAGCCCCCTGGGCATCGACCAGCAGGGGCGCGACGAGTGGTACCGACATTGGGTGGAGGGCGGCCTGGCCGCGCTCGAGCGCATGCTGGCCGACTCGCCCGCGACGGGGCTGTGCTGCCACGGCGACCAGCCGACGCTGGCCGACCTGTGCCTGGTGCCGCAGGTCTACAACGCCCGCCGCCTGAAGTCGGACCTGACGGCCATGCCGACGGTAGTGCGGATTGCCGATCATTGCGCCGCGCTGCCTGCCTTCCAGGCAGCCCACCCCGACGCGCAGCCGGATGCGGAATAGGATTTGAATACGCCAGCAAAGTTTTGCTAGAATAGCGGGCTAGCTTGAAGCACATGCCTTTTAGACGCGGCGTAAGTGGCGTCGGGAAGGCGGGCGTCGGGAAGGCGGGCGTCGGAAAGACAGGCTTCGGGAAGATTTCGCCGGCATAGCTCAGTTGGTAGAGCAGCGCATTCGTAATGCGAAGGTCGTAGGTTCGACTCCTATTGCCGGCACCATCAAAAAAAGGGGCAGCCCATCGGGCTGCCCCTTTTTCTTTGCCGTCCGGGTGGCGTTCATGGGGCGGGTTCCTCGTCGTCGTGATCGTTCATGGTCCGCAGGTCGCGGGCCAGTTGCCCCACCTTGTCCGCGATGGCGCGCAGCTCCGCCGGCGACAGGATCATGTGGGCAGCCAGTCGGAACAGATAGAGGTGCGCGAACAGGGCGGGAATCGTCTCGTCCGTCCAGCCTGGCCAGACATCCTGGGGCCTGTCGTCCTTGGTCGGATCGCCGGAGGCGGGCACCATCCGCGCCGGGTGGGGTCTTTTTTTCATTGTCGCGCCGTGGCCATTTGTACCGGGGTCAGGCAGTGCCGGCAGGCCTGGGCGCCGGGAGATACGTAGCGCCCGCAACGCGGGCAAAGCGAGCCGCCGCGCCGCGCGATTTCCGCCAGGCGGCGCCGCGCCCGGCGGCGATTCCTGATGACGAAAGTGACGCAAATAGCACATATCAGGACGATCAAAGCCACAAAAAGCATATCCATTTGCCCCTCAAATTCCGAATTTCCCGTGATCATGGATGATATCCACATTTTGTTACGGTGGGTTTCATTTCGGGGTCGGATCCACTTCTTGATAGGGGAATACCCTTGTTTCGAGCCGTGCCCGTGACGCGAGGTTGATCCAGGTCAAGCCCGGCCAAACTCGGGTGGTTCGTGCGGGCCGGCTTCATGGCACGATGGGTTTCCCCAACATTGGAATGCCAGCATGGGTACCGATACTTGCAGCATCTTGCTTGCCACCGACTTGAGCGCGCGCGGTGACCGCGCACTGGACCGCGCGATCGACATCGCCCGCCAGCGGCGCTGCAAGCTGGTCGTGCTCCACGTCATCGAAGAGTCGCCGCTGGTCGAGCGGCTGATGGCGCGCGGCAACCGCGAAGCGGACATGGAAGCGGCCGAGCGCGCCCTGCGCGACATCGTGGGCGAAGTGGACGTGCCGATGGAATTGGTGCTGGAGACCGGCAATCCGGTCGAGGTGATCCAGCGTACCGCCCGCAGCCGGCAATGCGATCTGATCGTGACCGGGGTGGCGCGCGACGAGACGCTGGGCCGGCTGCTGCTGGGCTCCACGGTCGAGAAGCTGGCGCGCGAGTCGACCTTGCCCATCCTGATCGTGAAGAAGCGTCCCCATCGCCCCTACCGGCAGGTCGTCGCGGCCACGGATTTCTCCGAGGGTGCCCGGCAGGCGATGAACGCGGCGCGGGCATTCTTTCCCGACGCCCAGATGACCTTGTTCCACGCCTATCCCACGCTGAAGGCCGACCCGGACCAGGACGAGATCGAGGCGGCGAAGCGGGCGGCCGAGCGCCTGGCCGACGGCTTCATCGCGAACAATCTGCCGCAGGCGGGGCAGCCCGGCACGCGGCTGGTGCTGCAGCACGGGATGCCCGAGGGTGCGGTGCCGGATTATGTGCGCCATCATCCGGCCGACCTGCTGGTGGTGGGGACGCATGGCCTGACGGGACTGCTGCGGACCGCGATAGGCAGCGTGGCGGAAAGGCTGATCTATCTGACGCCTTGCGACGCCCTGATCGTGCGGACGATGGAGCATTGAAGCCGGGGCGGTGCGTGCGGCTGGCGAGCCGGCGCACCGCTGTTGTTACTCGTTGTTGTTACCTAACTGCGAATAAGTCGCATTTGTGATATCGTAGCGACCTTCACGGTCTGCTACGCGATTCATTCGAATGAGTGCCACCTTGCATTGGAATACGCCAGCCCCCGTCGGGCTGCGCGTCGGCGCTGGCATCGCGGTGGTGCTTCTGCATGTGGCAGTGGTCGGCGCGATGCTGGTGGCCAAGGCCGAGCCGCAGGTGGCCAAGCCGGTCGAGACGGTCGAGGTGCGGTTCGTCGAGATCGCGCCCCAGGTCCAGGTGGCGGCCGCGCCGCCGGCCCCCACGCCTCCCGCTCCGAAGCCCGAGCCCAAGCCCGTTCCTCCCAAGCCCACTCCCAAGCCCGTTCCCAAACCGCCGCCCCCCAAGCCGGCGCCACCGCCGCCCGAACCGGCTCCTCCTTCCGAAACCGCCTTGTCGCAGCCCGCCCCGGAACCGGCGCCCGCACCCGCGCCGGCGCCCGCCGTGTCGCAGCCTCCCAGCGGCAAGCCCGAGCCTGCCGACCGGACGGCCGCGCCGCAGGCGCCTGTGTCCACCGAGCCCAAGCTGGTCGGCCGCATCGAATACCTCGGGGCGCCGCCCATGCCCGAGTATCCGCGCACGTCCAAACGACTGGGCGAGGAAGGCAAGGTACTGGTGCGCCTGCTGATCAATACCCGCGGACTGGTGGACAAGGCCACGCTGGAGAAATCCTCGGGATTCAACCGGCTGGACGAGGCGGCGCTGGACGCCGCCCGGCGCGGCCGCTTCAAACCGTATACCGAAAACGGCATGGCGATCGCCGCGATCGCCATCGTGCCGTTCGATTTCACTCTCAGGAACTGACATGACCGAGACCCCGAGCCTGGGCTTTGCGCACTTCGTCTCTCAGACCGACGGTCTGGGCAAGGCGCTGTTCTTCATCCTGGTACTGATGTCGCTCGCGACCTGGTACCTGATCGTCGTCAAGGCCATCGCGAACATGCGTTCGCGGCGGCAGGGCGAGACCTTCCTGCAGCATTTCTGGAATGCGACCTCGCTCGAGGCCGTGGACCGCGAAATCACCACGCACGGCGCCAACGATCCGTTCTCGCACCTGACCAGCCACGCCTTGTACGCCCGCCTGCACCACGCGAAGTTCGGCGCGGCCAAGCTGGAAGAGGCGGGCTCGCAGTCCGATTTCGTCACGCGCACCATGCGCAAGGTCATCGACGAGGAAACCGCCAAGCTCGAGAACGGCCTGACGCTGCTGGCCTCGGTGGGGTCGACGGCTCCCTTCGTCGGGCTGTTCGGCACGGTGTGGGGCGTCTACCATGCGCTGGTGTCCATCGGCCAGGGCGGCGCGGCCACCATCGACCGCATCGCCGGCCCGGTGGGCGAGGCGCTGATCATGACGGGCCTGGGCCTGGCGGTCGCCATTCCGGCGGTGCTGGCCTACAACTTCTTCACGCGCAGCAATCGCGTGCTGCTGGCGCGCCTGGACGCCTTCGCCCACGACCTGTTCGCGTTCCTGACCACCGGCCAGCAGATCGTCACGGACAACAACGTGCGCGCCCTGAAGGCCAAGGCGGGCGAATAAGACTAGGAGTCTTCGATGGCTTTCGGCAGTTTCAATGGCGGTGCGGGATCGGGCGCGCCGCAATCCGAGATCAACATGGTGCCGCTCATCGACGTGATGCTGGTGCTGCTGGTCATCTTCATCATCACGGCGCCGCTGCTGTCCCACGCGGTGCGCATCGACGTGCCGCAGGCGACTTCGGCGCCGGTCGATTCCGACCCGGCCAAGATAGACCTGGCGATCGACGCCAGCGGCAAGGTGTTCTGGAACGACGCCGAAGTGTCGCTGGAGGACCTTCCCGCCCGTTTCGCCAGCGTGTCCAAGGACACGCCGCAGCCCGAGCTGCACCTGCGCGCCGACAAGAACACCCGCTACGAGGTCCTGGCGCAGGTCATGGCCGATGCCTCCCGCTCGGGGATGAAGCGCATCGGCTTCGTCAGTACGCCCGAGCCGCCGCCGGCGGCCAAATAGGGGGCGCCGCGAACAGGCCCTAGCTTTCGGCGGCGCCTGGGTTTACCCTAGCGGCTTTCCCCTTTCTCGCTGCGCCGGTTCGCCGGCGCTTTGTCATATGCGTGTATTGGTCATCGAAGACGACGCCACCCTGGGGGGCGCCCTGGCGGAGTTCCTGGGCGACCAGGGCTACGCCGTCGATCTCGTCTCCAGCGGCGAGCGCGCCTCGGCCGCGCTTGCCAGCCAGGGCTACGACCTGGTGCTGCTGGACCTGAACCTGCCGGGTGAAGACGGCCTGACCGTGCTGCGGCGACTGCGGGCCAACGAAAATCCGGTGCCGGTCGTGATCCTGACCGCGCGGGATGCGCTGGAAGACCGGGTCGCCGGCCTGGATGCCGGCGCCGATGACTACGTCACCAAGCCTTTCGAGCTGCCCGAGCTGGCGGCGCGCGTGCGGGCCCAGATACGGCGCCGCGCCGGCCAGGTCAATCCGATCATGGAGGTCGGCGCCCTGAGCTTCGATACGATCGGGCGCGAACTGCGGGTCGGCGGCGAGCGCGTCGCGCTGTCGGTGCGCGAATTGTCGGTGCTCGAGATGCTGATGGCGCGCGCCGGCCGCGTCGTCACCAAGCGTCAGATCGTCAATTCGCTGTCGGCCTGGGATGCCGATTTCAGCGAAAACGCCGTCGAGGTCTACGTCTATCGCCTGCGCAAGCGGCTCGAGAAAGCGGGGGTCAGCATCCAGACGGTACGCGGGTTCGGCTATCTGCTGGAGTCCGATGCCGTCGCGCAGTGACGTCCGGCCCGCTCCCGAGAACCGGGTCCTGCACCGGCGCTCGCTGGCCTGGCATCTGCTGGTGCGGCTGCTGCCCGCCGTGCTGCTGCTGGCCACGATGGACAGCGTCATCACCTATGTCCTGACGCGCAAGCTCAATACCCAGTCCCACGACCGAGCGCTGGTCGACACCACCCGCGCGCTGGCGCGCCAGGTCGTCATGACTCCCCAGGGGCCGCAGCTCGATCCGGCCTGGAACACCACGCGTTTCCTGACCACGGACCCCGACGAGCGGACCTATTTCCGCATCAGCGTCGACGGCGAGATCATCGCCGGCACGGCCGTCCTGCCTTCGCCGCCGGTGGTGGACGACCCGGACGGTGCCGACGAGGACGGCGCCGAGCCGCCCACGCTGCTCGACCGCATCAACAAGGCCGTGCCGACGATCTACGACTCGCTGGTGGAAGGCTTGCCGGTGCGCGCGGTGGCGCTGGATTTCAGCTTCGACGACTATCTGGTCGAAGTGGCGATGGCCGAGACCCTCAACACCCGCAGCCGCTTCATCGAAGAGATCCTGTCGGTACTCGTGGCGGGCCAGTTGCTGTTGATCGCGCTGCTGGGCTTCGTCATCGTCACCGCCGTGCGCTCGGGGCTGGAGTCGGTCAGCAAGCTGTCGGACGAGATCGAGAGCCGCAGCATCGACGATCTGCAGCCCATAGGCGGCGACGACGTGCCGAGCGAACTGACGCCGTTGATCGCCAAGACCAATTCCCTGCTGGGCCGGCTGGACGAGGCGGTGGCCGCGCAGCGCCGCTTCATCGGCCACGCGGCGCATCAATTGCGTACGCCGCTCAGCGGGCTCAAGCTGGAATCCGAGCTGATGCTGGCGCGTCCGGTGCCGGACGACGTGCGCCAGCGGGCCGAGCGGATCAAGGCCGCCGCCGACCGCATGATCCGGGTCGGCGAGCAATTGCTGGTGCTGGCACGCATCGATGCCAACGTGCGTCCGCGCGACACGTTCACGCGCATCGACCTGACGGAGCTGACGCGCGAATGCGGGGCACGCTGGGTGCCGGCGGCGCGCCAGGCCCATGTCGAGATCGTGCTGGTCGCGCCGGACGAACCGGTCTGGGTCGACGGCGACGAGGTGCTGCTGGACCAGTTGCTGGGCAACCTGGTGGACAATGCCATCCGCTACCACGGGGGGCCGGGGCAGATCGTGCTGCGCGTGAACGACTCGCCGCCCAGCCTGGTGGTGGAGGACGACGGGCCGGGCATCGCGCCCGAGGACAGGGCGCGGGTCTTCGATGCCTTCTACCGGGCGAAGAACTCGCAGGCCGGAGGATCCGGGCTGGGACTGGCCATCGTCAAGGAAATCGCCGAGGCGCATGGTGCGCACTGGGACCTGCGCAGCCGTCCCGAGTTCGCCGGTACCCGCATCAGCCTGGTGTTTCCCGGGCCGCGCATCGGCGCCCATCTGAGCCGGGTACGGATCGAGCCGCGGCAGCCGGACTGGTAGGCCGCGGCGGGTCGAGCGCCTCAGCGTATGACGGCGGTCTTGAAATAGGGCACGGCGATGCCCACGATGCGTTCCATGGGGCCGGCCAGCACGCCGAAGGTCAGCCACAGCAGCAGCAGGCCCGCCAGCAGCGTGACCGCGAAGCCGAGGTTGAAGATGTTGAGCTGCGGCGCGCTGCGCGAGACGAAACCCAGCGCGATGTTGATGGACAGGACCGCCGCCAGCACCGGCAGCGCGATCTGCAGGCCGCCTGCGAAGACGATGGAACCCAGGTTGGCCAGCCGCAGCCAGTCCAGGTTGTCCAGCGGATGCGGCGAAACGGGAATGATGCGGAAGCTGTCGCCCAGGGTCAGCAGCAGCGTCAGGTGGCCGTCGGTGGCCAGGAAGGCCAGCAGGGCCGACAGCATCAGGAAGTTGGCCAGCAGCGGCGAAGGCGCGCCGCGCTGCGGGTCCAGGAAGGACGCGAAGCCCAGGCCCATCTGCAATCCGACCAGGTCGCCCGCCAGTTCGAAGGCGGCGAAGACCGCGCGCAGGCCGAAACCCATGGCCGCGCCGACGATGATCTGCTGCAGGAGCAGCAGCAGGCCGGTGCCGGAGAAGGCGTCCACGGGCGCGGCCGGTATGGCGGGAGCGACCAGGAAGGAGATCAGGAGCGCCAGGCCGATCTTGACCCGCTGGGGCACGGCCCGGTGGCCGAACACCGGTGCGGTCTGCACCAGCGCCAGGGTGCGCACGAAGGGCCACAGCAGCGCCGCGATCGCGGCATGGATGTCCGCGTCGGTAAAGCTCAGCACGCGCCTAGCCCAGCATGAACGGAATGTTCTCGAACAGCCGCCGGATGTAATCGGTCATCATCGACAGCATCCAGGGGCCCGCGATCAGCGCGGCGGCGAAGATGGCGACCAGCTTGGGCACGAATGACAGGGTCATTTCGTTGATCTGGGTCGCGGCTTGCAGCACGCTGATGATCAGGCCCACGACCAGCGCCGACAACAGCAGCGGAGCGGCAAGATAGATGGCGATCTGCACCGCCTCTTGCGCCAGGGTCAGGATGCCGGCGGTACTGTTCATGGGAGTCCCTTGAAGAGGCGCGCGGGATGCGGCGAGGGGAGGTTCATCGGAAGCTGGCGACCAGGCTGCCGATCAGCAGGTTCCAGCCGTCGGCCAGGACGAACAGCATGAGCTTGAAAGGCAGGGATATCAGCACCGGCGACAGCATCATCATGCCCATGGACATCAGCACGCTGGAGACGACCAGGTCGATGACCAGGAAGGGCAGGAAGACCATGAAACCGATCTGGAACGCCGTCTTCAGTTCGCTGGTCACGAAGGCCGGAACCACCACGCGCAGCGGCAACTGGGCCGCCTCGGACACCGGCGGCGTGCTGGCCAGGCGCATGAACAGCGCCAGGTCGGATTCGCGGGTCTGCCTGAGCATGAAGTCCTTCATCGGCACCTGGGCCTTGTCCACGGCCTCCCGGAAGTCGATCTGCTTGCTGTCGAAGGGCTGGTAGGCCTCGGTATAGACCTTGTCGAACGTGGGCGTCATGATGAACAGCGTCATGAACAGCGCCAGCCCGACCAGCACCATGTTGGGCGGCGACCCCTGCAGGCCCAGCGCGCTGCGCAGCAGCGAGAGCACGATGATGATGCGCGTGAAGCTGGTCATCATCAGCAGCACGGCGGGCAGGAAGCTCAGCGCCGACAGCACCAGCAGCGTCTGCAGGGACAGCGACCAGGTGGTGCCGCCACCCGGGGCCGGGCTGCTGGTCAGGGCCGGGATGCCGGCTTCCTGCGCGTGGACGCCGCCGGCGGCCAGCAGCAGGAGCAGGGCGAGGGGAAACACGAGCGTACGCATCATTGCTTGCCGAAGCGGGCCAGGAGCGCACGGAAGTCGGGCAGCGGGGCGGCCGGGGCGGAGTCGGCAGGGGGCGCGTCGCCGGGGCGCGGCAGCACGGCCAGCGGCCGGACGTTGCCTGCCGAGACGCCGGCAACGATCCACTGGTCCGCGACCTCGACCAGGATCACGCGTTCGCGCGGACCGACCGTCAGCTGGCCGCGCAGCCGCAGCGGATGGTCGCCGCCGCCCTGGGGCCGCTGGACGCGCCGCAGCAGCCATGCGCAAGCCATGATCAACGCCAGGACGGCGATCAGCGCCAGCACGGTCTGCAGGGTCGAGCCGGGGGAAATCATGGGAACCTAGCGGTTGAGGCGGCGCAGCCGCTCGGACGGCGTGACGATGTCCGTCAGCCGGATGCCGAATTTGTCGTTGACCACGACCACCTCGCCCTGGGCGATCAGGCAGCCGTTGACCATCACGTCCATGGGCTCGCCGGCCAGGCCGTCGAGCTCCACCACCGACCCCTGCGCCAGTTGCAGGATCTGCTTGATGGGGATGCGGGTGCGGCCCAGCTCCACGGTCAGCGTGACCGGGATGTCCATGATGATCTCGATGTCGTTGACCGTCCTGGACGTCTCGCCGCCGGGGGTGAACTGCTCGAACAGCTCGTCGGCGGGGCGCGCCGCGGCGCTGGCCTGAGACTGCTCGGCCAGCGCCGCGGCCCAGTCGTCGTCGGCCGTGGCGCCGGGCGGCTCGGGCAGGTGTTCAGGATCCGCTTCCATTCTCATCTCCTAACTGGTTTTCCGATTGCAGGGTGGCCAGCACCTTGCCGATACGGATCGCGTACTGCCCGTTGCTGACGCCGATCTTGCAGTCGAATATGGGCACGCCGTCCACGTAGGCGGGCAGCGTGGGGGCGATGTCGATCGGGATGACGTCGCCCTTCTGCATGTTCAGCAAGTCGCGCAACACCAGTTCGCTCTGGGCCAGGTTGACCACCATCTCGACGTCGGCCAGCTGGATCTGCTTGGACAGCATGCGCAGCCAGCGCTTGTCGGGTTCCATCTGGTCGCCCTGGACGGGGCTGTACAGCGCATCGCGGATGGGCTCGACCGATGCGTACGGAAAGCAGATGTGCAAGTCGCCGCCGGACGAGCCGAATTCTATGGAGAACGTCGAGCAGACGACGATCTCGGACGGCGTGGCGATGTTGGCGAACTGCGTATGCATTTCGGCACGCTGGTATTCGAAGTGCATGGGGTGGACCGCGGCCCACGCCTTGGCGTACTCGTCCAGTACGACCGCCAGCATGCGCTGGATGATGCGCTGCTCGGTGGCGGTGAAGTCGCGCCCCTCGACGCGGGTGTGGTAGCGGCCGTCGCCGCCGAACAGGTTGTCGATGACCGAGAACACCAGCCGCGGTTCGAAGATGAACAGGGCATTGCCGCGCAAGGGTTTGAGCGAGACGATGTTCAGGTTGGTCGGGACGACGATGTTGCGCAGGAACTCGCTGTACTTGACCAGCCGCACCGGGCCGACCGAGACCTCGGGGTTGCGCCGCAGGAAGTTGAACAGTCCCACGCGCAGCAGGCGGCCGAAGCGGTCGTGGATGATCTCGAGCGACGGCATGCGGCCGCGCACGATGCGTTCCTGCTTGGCCAGGTTGTAGGGGCGTATGCCGCCGACGGGCACTTCGTCCTTGGGCTGGTCGTCGTGCTCGCCCGTGACGCCCCGCAGCAGGGCATCGACTTCGTCTTGCGACAGGAATTCACCGGCCATCGTGGGCGCTCCGGGCGGCGTCGTGGGGATGCGTCATCGGCGTCACGGCGCAACGGGACCTACTGGATCACGAAACTGGAGAAGTGCGCGGCATAGACGCTGGTGCGGAACTCCGGCGCGATGTACTTCCGGGCGATGTCGACGACCTGCGCGGCCAGCGTCTGCTTGCCCTTCAGGCTGAGCAGCTCGTCGGCGGTCTTGGAGCTCAGCAGCAGCAGGATCTCGCTGCGGATGGGCGGCACGACCGCGGTCAGGGCGGCCCCCGCCTTGGCGTCGGCCACTTCGATCACGACACCCACCTGCGCGAAGCGGTCATTGTCGCGCTCGGCCAGGTTGGCGGTGAACAGGTCCAGGGCCGTGAAGACGTGCTTGCCGGAATTCGCCGGCGCGGCCGGCGTGCCCGAGGGTCCCGGCTGGGCAGCGTCGTCCGACTGCTGCGATCCGGCGTAGCTGTAAGTCTCGAAGCTGGCCAGTTGCTTGTTGTGGATGAGCAGCAGGGCGGCCATGGCCGCGATCACGACCAGCAGCACGAGTCCGCCCAGCACGAAGATCCAGGTGCGGGCGCGTTTCACGGGAACAATGGCCTCGGCCATGAACAACATCTCCGGAGTCGATGGGAAAGGGCAGCGAACTGCCCCCAGGTTGCATTATCCAGAAGCGGATGGGGGACGATCCGTGGAACAGCAGGGGAAATCCTGCAGTTGGCCGGCGGGCCGCCCGGCCGCGCCTCACGCGTACAGATCGACCATGCCGTTGCCCGCCGCCCGGCCGCGCGCGACGGGGGCGGCCGGACCGTCGGCGGGGCCCGAGGCAGCGGCGCCGGCGGCCGGCGCGCGGCCAGGCTGCGCCTCGCGTTCCGCGAACTGTCGCGCGGCAAGGAAGCCGCTCTGCTGTTCGCTGCCGACCGAGGCCTGGCCCAGGCTCAGGCCGTTGGCCGCCAGCACGTCCTTGAGGCCGGCCAGCGAGCTTTCCAGCGCCTGGCGCGTCGATTCGTGATTGCTGCCGAACACCACGCTGGCGGCATCGCCGTCCAGGCGCAGATGGATGGTGATGGGACCCAGGGCCTCGGGGTCGACGCGCAACTGCGCGGTTTGCAGGTGGCCGCCGGCCATCCAGCGCAAGGCCGTGTCGATGCGATCCTGCAAGGCGCCGGCGTGCAACGGTACCGGGGCGCCGGGCACGGACGGGACCTCGTTGCGGGCCGCGGACGCGGGCGCGTGGTGGGGTGCCGGGGTGTTGACCGGGACCGTGGCGGATGCCTGCAGCACTCCGGCCGGGGCCGTGGAGGTCTCGGGGGGCGCGGTGTCCGCCACGGCTGGTCGCGAGGCCGCTGGCGGCGGGGTGCGGGGTGCGGACGCCGTCCTGTCCACGCGCCGGCCGGCGGGGTCCGGAGCGGCGCCGGAGGCGGCCGTCGCGGCCGCGGGGCGTGCGGTCACGCCGGAAGCCGGGGCCGCCGCCAGGGAGACGGTTTCCTGTTCGGCCGCGGCGGGACGCGGAGCGGCGGGATCCGCCTGCGTCGCGGAGGGCGGCACGGCAGCCAGGGCATCGCCGGCGTCGGTGGCGGCGGCCGGCGTCATGGCCGGGTCCACGGGCGGCGCGGCCGCGGGAGCGAGGTAGCTCGCCCACTGCGACAGCCAGGGCAGGTCCGGCGCGATCGCCGGATCGGCATCGTCCTGGCCGCTGGCGGCATCGGCGTCCGCCGCCTCGGGCTGGGTCGGGGGTTCCGTCCGGGCGGGGGCCGGGGCCTCGGACGCCGTCGCCAGCACGTCCTCGAAGGGAAGGCCGGCGGGCGTGCCGTCACCGGACCCCGCCGAGGCGGGGGCGGGCGCCGCGGCGGGCTGGACGAAGGAGACGGGCAGCGTGCTCACAGCGCGTATCCCGTCGCGGCGCCGAAATGCCGGCGATGGGCGAATTCGTCGATCTGCTTCTGTACGCGCCGGGCCTCGGTCGACTCCTGGCGCTGGGTTTCCCGCTGGGCCAGGATCTCCAGGGACTTGAGCTTGCGCTCTTCGTCGAAGAACGCCGCCCGGGTGGCGTTCATATGGCCGGCGCAGCGCTCGACTTCCTGCGCCTGTTGTTCGACGGCGTCGGTCAGTTGCTGGATGAAGCGGGCGTAATTGCCGACCAGCGTGCCGTCCAGGCCTATGCCTGTCTGGTTGCGCATGCGCGATTCGTAGTCCGAGCGGTAGTTCTCGATCAGCACCAGGCGTTCCCGGGCGCGCGAATGTGCCGCGGCGGCCTGGGCGAATTCCTGGGCGGCCTTGTTCTTGCGTGCTTCCGCAAGTTCGATCAGCGTGGCGAGCGTGGTGGTGGACGTCATGGCGGGCCTCTGGAGGCGGGTCAAGTGCCGGCGCCGAAGTGTTCGGCGATGGCGGTCATCAGGGTCAGGCTGTCGGCATAGGGCGCGCGCGCCTGCATGTCCTGCTGCAGGAAATTGCCGATGGTGGCGTGCGCGGCGATGGCCTGGTCGAGTTCGGGATCGGTTCCCGGCACGTAGGCGCCCACCTGGATCAGGTCGCGCGAGCGCTGGTAGCGCGAGAACAGCTTTTTCAGGGTTCGCGCATGGCGCTGCTGCTCGGCGCCCACGATGTTGTGCATGGCCCGCGAGATCGATTGTTCGATGTCGATCGCGGGATAGTGGCCGGTGTCGGCCAGTGCCCGGTTGAGCACGATATGGCCGTCCAGGATGGCCCGGGCCGAGTCGGCGATGGGTTCCTGCTGGTCGTCGCCTTCGGTCAGCACCGTATAGAAGGCGGTGATCGAGCCGGCGCCGTGGGTGCCGTTGCCGGCGCGTTCCACCAGCGCGGGAAGCTTGGCGAATACCGATGGCGGATAGCCCTTGGTGGCGGGCGGTTCGCCGATGGCCAGCGCGATCTCCCGCTGGGCCATCGCGTAGCGGGTAAGCGAATCCATGATCAGCAGCACGTTCTTGCCCTGGTCGCGGAAATGCTCGGCCAGCACGGTGGCGTAGGCCGCGCCTTGCAGGCGCATCAGCGGCGCGGCATCGGCGGGCGCAGCGACCACGACCGACCGCGCCAGTCCTTCCGGGCCCAGGATGTGGTCGATGAATTCCTTGACTTCGCGGCCGCGTTCGCCGATCAGGCCCACCACGGTCACGTCGGCCTCGGTGTAGCGCGCCATCATGCCCAGCAGCACGCTCTTGCCGACGCCGGAGCCGGCGAACAGGCCCATGCGCTGTCCGCGTCCCACCGTCAGCATGGCGTTGATGGCGCGCACGCCGACGTCCAGCGGGCGCTCGATGGGCTGGCGTTCGATGGGATTGATGGGCCGCGCGGCCAGCGGCGCGCGCTGGGCGGAGGTGATGGGGCCCAGCCGGTCCAGGGGGCGCCCGGCGCCATCCACCACGCGCCCCAGCAATGCATCGCCCACGGGCAGGTGCTTGGTGATTTCCTCGGCCGGGAGTTCCGCGTCGACTGCCTGGTCGGCCGGCGGGTAGGAAGGGGGCGACCGCTGCGGCTCCAGCGGCATCACCAGCGACCCCGCCGTCAGTCCATGGACTTCGCTGGAGGGCATCAGGAACAGGCGCTCGCCGTTGAAGCCCACTACTTCGGCCTCGGCGGCGCGATCCTGGGCCTGCACGATCCGGCAGGTGCTGCCCACCGGCAGCTTCAGCCCCACGGCTTCCATGACCAGTCCGGCCACGCGCGTCAGGCGGCCCGATGCGGCCACGGGCGACGCGGTCCGCACGCGGGCGGTGCAGCCTTCGAGGAAACGGGCCAGGCTGGCGGGGGCGTCATGCACGTTCGTCGCTCCAGGCGCTGTCCTGTCCCAGCGTGGCCAGGGTCCGTTTCCAGCGCGTGCCCAGGGTGGCATCGATGTCGGACTGCTGGGTGGAGATCCGGCAGCCGCCGGCCTCGACGCCGGCGTCCTCGACGATCTTCCATTGGCCCAGTTCCAGTTCCTCGCCCAGGTGGGCGCGCACCAGTTGCACGTCGGACGGGTGCAGCAGCAACTGCTTGCCGGTTTCGCCGCCCATGAGCTGGTTGAAGGCGTCGCGCACGACCGCCAGGATCACATTGTTGTCCAGCGCCAGTTCGCGCTGGATGACCTGGCGCGCGATCTCGGCGGCAAGTTCCAGCAGCCGGGGAGCCAGGTCGGTCTCGAAGCGGTCGAACACACCCGAGGCGGCGTGCGCCATCGCCTGCAGTTGCTCGGCCTCGCGCCGGGCCGCGGCGCTGCCATGGTCGTAGCCCGCGGCATAGCCTTCGTCGAAGGCCGCCGTCTTGATGCGTTCGACCTCGGCCGGATCGACGGCCGGTGCCGGCGCCGGGGCTACGGGCGGCTGGGCCGCCTCGGCCACGGCAGGTTCCGGCGCCGTGGTTTCCTGCCGCGCGGCCTGTTCGCGCGCGCGGCGGTCGGCTTCTTGCCGGGCGGCGGCCAGCGCCGCCTCGATGGCGCGTTTTTCGTCGGGGGTCTGCGGCCGGCGCCGGGTCTCGCCCTGCATGGACGCATCGCCGAAGGTATCCAGGCGCCAGACGGGCAGGTTGCGGCCCTCGTCGGCGCGCAGGATGCGGCGGGCGCCCAGCAGCGGCTCAGACATACTGTTCCTCGCCCATGCCGTTGATGGCCAGGTCGCCGGACTCGGTCAAACGGCGCGCGATCTTCAGGATTTCCTTCTGCTGCGCCTCGACCTCGGATATCTTGACCGGGCCCCGCACGTCCAGGTCCTCGCGCAGTTGCTGCGCGGCGCGGGCCGGCATGCAGCGGAACACCTTGGCGCGCATCTCGGCGCTGGCGCCCTTGAGCGCGAGGATGAGCGAGTCGGGCGTGACCTCGCGCAGCAGGAGCTGCATGCCGCGGTCGTCGGCGTCGATGAGATTCTCGAAGGTGAACATCTCGTCGATGATGCGTTGCGCCAGCTCCGTGTCGACCTGCTTGACGATGGACAGGATCTGGTGCTCGGACGACGAACCCACGTAATTGAGGATGTCGGCGGCGGTCTTGACGCCGCCCAGCTTGCGGCGCTTGATCTGCTCGTTGCCCGACAGCATCTTCAGCAGCACGTCGTTCAGCTCGCGCAGCGCGGCCGGCTGGATGCCGTCCAGCGTCGCGATGCGCAGCAGGACGTCGCCGCGCACGCGTTCCGCCAGGTGATTGATCACCCCGGCCGACTGGTCGGCCTCCAGGTGTACCAGGATGGAGGCGATGATCTGTGGATGCTCGTGGCGGATCAGTTCGGCCACGCTGGCCGGATCCATCCACTTCAGGCTCTCGATGCCCGAGGTGTCGCCAGTGTGCAGGATGCGGTCCAGCAGGAACCCCGCCTTGTCCGCGCCCAGCGCCTTGGTCAGCACGCTGCGCAGATAGGCGTCGGCATCGGCGCCCAGGCCGGTGTGCGCGCCGATGTCTGTCTCGAAGCGCTGGATCACCTGGTCCATCGCCTCGCGCGGGATGCCTTGCATCCCGGCCATTGCCGTGCCCAGCTTCTGCACCTCGCGCGGCGACAGATACTTCAGCACCTCGGCCGCTTCTTCCTCCCCCAGCGACAACAACAGGATCGCCCCATCGGCCACCCCCTGATCGGGTTCGGCATTGACTACGTTCATCATCGGCTTACCACTTCGTTGCACCCGCCGGCAGCCAGCGACAGCACCGACGCAACAATCCAAGAAACGGGTACTAGACCCAGGATGCGGTGGATCCGGCTCCGCCGGTCCACCCGCATCGCCCCCTGGGGGGCGCGCGAAGCGCGTAGGGGGGGGCTAAACATCGTTCACCCACTGCCGGATCACCGTGGCCACGACCTGCGGGTTCTCGCGTGCGAAGCGGCGGACCTTCTCCAGCGGATCTTCCGGTTGTTCCCCGGCGGCATCGGCGGCCTGGGCCTCGGCCATCATCGTGGGGCCGTCGGCCGCGAAGACGGGCTCGGGCGGCGGCGGAGGAGCGGTCATCTGCTTGATGGCCGGACGGATCACCCCGATGATCAGGTACAGCACCGCCAGCGCAAGGACCAGCGCCACGCCTATGTCGCGTGCCAGGTTGACGAACTCCGGCTGCTGCCAGAACGCCGGCTCGGAAGCGGCTTCGGCGGTGGCTTCGTTGAACGGGATGCTGATGACCGATACCGAATCGCGGCGCTGCGCGTCGAAGCCGACGGCCTCGTTGACCAGGGCCTTGATCTGGGCCAGTTCGGCATCGCTCAGCGGCGTGCTGACCGTCTCGCCCTTGACCACGCTGGTGCGGTGGTTGACCACCACGGCGGCCGACAGGCGCTTGATGCGGCCCACGGGCTCGCGCACGTAGCGCACGGTCTTGTCCAGCTCGTAGTTGGTGGTGTCGGCCCGCTTCACGTTCTGCGCGGGTGGCTGGGCCTGCGTGCCGGGAGCGGGCGGGTTGGTGGCCGCGCCTCCGGTCGTCGGGGCGACGGCGACGCCCGGCGGCGTGTTGCTCAACGTGCCCGGTACGCCTCCGTCCATGCCCTGCGCCGGTTCGCGCGACTCCGAGCTCTGCCGGCTGCGGATCGCGGCCTGGTCGGGCGAGGCGCCATTGGGACGGTAGATCTCGTCGGTCTGCTCGTGCCGGCTGAAGTCCAGGTCGATCGCGACCTGCGCGCGCAGGTTCTGGGCGCCGACGATGGGCGAGATCAGTTCGGAGATGCGGCGGGTGTACTGGCGCTCCAGCGTGCGCAGGTATTCCAGCTGCGTGGCGTCCAGGCCGTTCGGATCGGTATCGTTGGCCGACAGCAGGGTGCCGGTCTGGTCCACCACGCTGACCGCGCCGGGCGCGAGTTCGGGAACGGAGGACGAGACCAGGTGGACGATCCCGGCGACCTGGCCGCGTTCCAGCACGCGGCCGGGTAGCATCTGCACCAGCACCGACGCCGTGGGCCGGTTTTGCTCCCGCATGAAGATGCTGGGCTTGGGAATGGCCAGGTGGACCCGGGCGCTCTTGACGGTGCCCAGGCTCTGGATCGAACGGGCCAGTTCGCCCTCCAGCGCGCGCTGGTAGTTGACCTGCTCCTGGAACTGGGTGAGGCCCAGGCGGCTGTTGTCCATCAGCTCGAAGCCGACGTTGCCGGCGCGCGGCAGGCCCTGCGAGGCCAGGCGCAGCCGGACTTCGTGGACCTGGTCGGGCGCCACCAGGATGACGCTGCCACCGTCGGCGACCCGGTAGGGCACTTTCTGCTGTTGCAGCGCGGCGACGATGGTCCCGCCGTCCTGGTCGGACAGGCCGCTGAACAGGACGCGGTACTCCGGGTCGCGGCTCCACAGCAACGCGGCCACCACGATGGCCACGAGCAGGGGGATGCCGATCAGCAAGGCGAGCCGGTGGCGCGTGGGCAGCCTGCCGAACGACTCCAGGAGCTTGTTACCCCGTGATGCCCCGGCGGCGGGTTGGTTCTGCGTGTCGTCGGCCATGTAATGAAGCGGGGCGTTGAATGCCAGATAAGAAAGAAGGGGCGCCGGAGCGTCCCATTTCCCAGGACTTGTATTATTTGATGCAGAATGTCACAGCCAAGGAAGGAATAGACGGGTTTTGCCCCGGTACTTCCCGGTCTGGATCCTTCCCGCCGCGGCTACCATCGCAGTCTCCAAAGAATTGCCCCATGGGAAACCGCATATGGACCGCATCCAGGACGTGCTCGCATCCTCCACCGGGCAAGCCGGCTCCACCGGCATGGCGCGCGCGGCGCAGATGCTGGCGCGGCCCGATGCCCTGATGGGCGGTGGCGCGGCCGCCGGCGCGGCGCCGGCATCCTTCGCCAACGTCCTGGTCGACGCGATCCAGGGCGTGCAGCGCGCCCAGTCCGAGGCCAGCGCCGTCCAGAAGGCCTACCAGCAAGGCGATCCCGAGGTCGGCCTGGAAACCACGATGATCGCGATGAACAAGGCCAGCCTGTCGTTCCAGATGCTGGCACAGGCGCGCAACCGCGTGATCGCGGCCTACAACGAAGTCATGAACATGCAGGTCTGAGCCCGGCCCGGGCGCCCGGCCTCCGGGACCTAGCGTCCGTCCGGACCGGCGCCCGCTTCCTCGTCCTGCCTGTACACCCAGGCCAGCACCTCCGCCACCGCCACGTACAGCGAGGGCGGGATGCGGGCATCCAGGTCCACCTTCATCAGCAGATCGATCAGCTCGCGCGAGCTGTGCACGAACACGCCCGCTTCCTTGGCGCGGCGCAGGATTTCCTCGGCGATCGCGCCGCTGCCCTTGGCCACCACGATGGGCGTCTTGCGCTCCTTTTCATAGCGCAGCGCCACCGCCTGGATGCGCTTGGGGTCGAGCGGGTCGTCGGCGGGCGATTCGGCGGCGGGGTGGGTCATGTGCGGGCCGGCGAGCGGGACGCCGTGGCGATCTTGAGGTCGGACATGCGCAGGCCCCGGCCATCCAGCGCCTGCTGCAGGTCCAGGCCGCTGGCGGCAAGGCGGGCCTGCAGGTCGCGCAGGCGCTGGCCGCGCAGTGTACGGGTGTCGGGCTGGATGGCGATGCGGGTATCGGTGCCGTCGAGCGCGATGTCTACCTGCATCGTGCCCAGGTTGCGTGTCTGGACCGAGATGCGGACGCGCCAGGCCAGCGGCAGGTCGGGGTCGGCGCCCCTGCCTTCGTCGGGCTCGATTTCCAGCGTGAAGGGTTGTTCCGCCCAGGCGCCTTGCAGGAACAGGCGGCCGCTGGCCAGCGCCGCGATCTGGTCGTGCACGACCTGGCGCACGTCGGGCGGGATGGCGGCCAGGGCCGCTTGCAAGCCCTTGGCCGCGCTTTGCTCGGGCGTGGCGGGCTCGGCCGCGGGCGTGGGAGTGCCGGCCTGGGGAGCCGGGTCGCGGGCCTGCGGCGCGGGCGAGAGCGCCGCCTGCGGTTCGGCGCGCAGCGCTTCGATGGGCAGGCGCCCTTCGCGCCACTCCTGCAGGTGGGCTTCGTAGAACAGTCCGGACTGCTGCACGGCCTGCCGGATCTGGCGCGCGGCTTCGTCCGGCAGCGTGCCCGCCGGGATGCGCAGGGCGTCCAGGGGCACGCTGCGCTGCGTCCCGCCGGTCTCGTCGACCAGCGCGAGCAGCAGGCGGGCCGAGCCGCTCAGCATCACCTTGGTGTCGCCGGTCTCGAGCTTGAGTTCTGCCAGCGACGGCATGGGCACCGGCGAGACCCCGCGCACCGCGCGCGCGGCCATCTCCGGTGAAGCCGCCTCGGTGTCGGCCGTGGCGGCAGGCAGGGGGCTTTGTCCCCGGCCGCCGCCATCGCCCGGCGATCGCGGGCCGCCGATACGGCCGCCGTCCTCGCCGTGCAGGAAGGTGCGGTCGTCCAGCAGCCGCAGCACCACGGTCATGCCCGGACTCAGTGCCTGGCGTGTATTGATCAGGTAGGGCTTGCCCGCGATGTTGACCAGCGCTTCGGTATCGCTGTTGGCCTGCAGCACCGTGGCCCGGACCAGCCCGTGCGGCAGTCCCGGCGAGCCGGGAGGGCGCGTGCCGCCTGCCGCGCCGCCGCCGGACACGTTCAGCAGCCGCGCAAGCACCGCCTCGCGGGCGTCTTCGCGATAACGCTCCCAGCTCTGCGCGGGGGAGACGCCGCTGATCGGCTGCGTCTGGCGAGTGTCCGCTACCAAGCGCCGTCTCCAGATATGTCGGGGCTATGCATGTCGTTCCGTCCCATGGACACCCGGCCTGGCGGGCTGCGGCCCGCCAGGCGCGGCGTCGGCCCGTTCAGCGGTACATCTGCACGCCGAAGGCATGACGCCGGGGCCGGAGTATCTGCTCCAGTTCCCGCATCCACGGCTCGGCGATGTTCCGGGTGGCGGCGTCGTTGGCAAGGATCTCGCGTATCAAGTGCATGCAGGTTTCGCGTTCGGCGGGCGGGCAGGTCTCGATGGGGCATCGGCGCAATTGTCCCACGAGCCCGGCACAGGCCGATTCGCTGGCCGTGACGGCATCCCAGTCGCCCCGTTGCGCCGCGGCCAGCATCGCGCGGCTGATCTCGGCCAGCTGACCGTAGAGCACCGCCAGCTGGGCGGGATCGGGCGCCATGCCGTTGTCCTTGTGCATCGTCATCAGGCGGCCGCCTGGCTGTCGGGCTGGATCGAGGCCCAGGCCTCGCGCAGGCCGTCCAGCAGGCGCACGCTTTCCAGGATGGGGGCGGGGTCGTTGTCGATGCCGGCCTGCATCGTGCGCCGAAGCATGTAGTCGTAGAGGGCGTTCAACTGTCCGGCCAGGTCGCCGCCGGCCTTGTGGTCCAGGCTCGCGCGCAGGCCTTCGTCCAGGATGCGCGTGGCGCGGCTGAGCGCCCGGGTCTTGCCGAGCGGGTCGTTGGCCTCGATGCAGCCGATGGCCTTGCGCAGCGATTCCAGCGCGCCATCGTAGAGCATCAGGATCAGCGCATGGGGACTGGAGCTGGATACCCCGGTCTCCACCCCGACGCTGGCATAGGCTCTTGCCCCGAAATTTCCGAATCCCGACACGTGCGACTCCTGCTGAACGCATAGGGGCATGCCGCGTGCGCGGCAGCCCTAACGGATTTAACGGCCTGGCGCGCCGGGCTTAAAGCGGGAATTGGCGTGGCAAAACCGCCGAGTTCCCATTGGCGCGCCCGCCACGTTACTTGTTGAGGTTCTTCAACGCCTCGATCTGCTGGGTCAGGAAGCTGCCGGTGTTGTTGAGCTGGGTCAGCAGCGAATCGAGCGCCGTGAACTGCTGGCGGTAGCGCGCCTCGATCTGTTCCAGGCGATTGCTCATCTGGTTCTGCTGGGTCTCCAGGGTCTTGATCGTGCTTTTCAGGCCGTCGGTGCGGCTGTCGATCACGCCCTTGCTGTCGGTGTAAGGCGACAGCTGGGCGGTGAAGCGCTCGACCAGGCTTTGCGAGCCTTCGCCAAAAGGCTTGGGGGTGAACAGCCTGGACACGGCGCTGGGATCCGCCGCCATGGCCTTGTTGAACTTGTCGGTGTCCAGCGTCAGCGCCCCGTCCTGGTCGAAACCCACGCCCAGCGAGGCCAGCGTCGTGTAGGGGCCGGTGGCGCCCTGCATCGGCGAGAAGACTTCATTGCGCATGCGGGCGGTCAGGTCGCGCACCAGTCCGTCGCCGGCCAGCGGCCCGGTGGTGCCGGCCTGGCCCCGGGTCTCGCTGGGCGCGTTGGCCGATAGCGCCGCCGCCACGTTCAGGAAGGAGTTGTAGGCGGTGACCAGCGATTGCAGCGCCGCCGCGCCGCCGCTGGGTGACGGATTGGTGGCGATCGTGGTGGTGCCGGACTTCTGCAGGGTGATGGTGACGCCGTCGAGCACCGATGTGACGGTGTTGGTGGCGCTTGTCACTTCCATGCCGTCCAGCTTGAATTGGGCGTCGGCGCCGGCTTGAAGCCGGCTCATGCCGGCTGGCGAGCCGCCGCTGGAATAGGACGGGGCGGTGGCCGGGTCGTAATCGAAGAAGTCCAGCGAACGGGTACCGCCCGCACCCGAGTCCGAACTGGTCACCTGGAAGGCATTGGCCGCGCCGGTGGTGGTGGACGTCAATACCAGCCGCGATCCGGAGCCGTCGGTGACCAGCGAGGCCGTGACGCCCATTTCCGCCTTGTTGATGGCATCGCGCAGGCCGGACAGGGTGTTGTTGGTGGCATCGATGACGATGGACTTGGCCTCGGCCTCGCCGGCGACGAAGCTGCCGTTCTCGACCTTGCCGAGCTTGAAGGTAAGGGTGCCCGCGTTCAATTGCGCATCGTTGGCCAGCGCGCCGCTGACGGCCTTCTCGGCCTGGGCCAGCGACGTGACGTCGAGCTTGTGGCTGATCTTGCCGGCCTTGTTGTCGGCCGTGATGAAGGCGACCGACGAGTCCGACGAGCTGCCGACCAGGCCCGTGAATTTTTCCGGCGTCAGGCCGGAGGCCGCCGTCAGCAACGAAGACAGCGAGCTCTTGAGCTGGCCCAGCGCAGAGATCTTGGTCTGGGCCGAGGTGGCCTGGGCCTGCAGCTTGGTCAGCGGCACCTTTTCGGCCGCCATCAGGTTGGTCAGGAGGGTGGACAGTTCGAGGCCGGAGCCCACGCCAAGGGCGGATCCTACGCTAGCCATGGAGTATTCCTGGTATCGGGTTGGCGGGCGGTTCAGGCCTTGCGGCTGAACAGGGCGCCCTTGATCTGGTCCAGCGAACGGCTGAGCGCCAGCGCTTCCTCGGACGGGATCTGCCGGATCACGTCCTGGGTGTCGCTGTCGATCACCTTGACCACGACCTTGCCGCTGTCGTCGTCGATGCTGAAAGTCAGGTTGTGCGCCGCCAGCGGAACGAAGCGGTTGAAGGCGTCGACCGCGGTCCGCAGTTCCCCCACGTCCGGCACTTGAGCCGTGGCCGGCAGCGACGGGTCGAGCAGGTTGGTCGAGCCCGCGGGCGCGATGGGCCTGGCGGCCGACGCGGCGGCCGTTGCCAGGCTGCGCAGGTCGGCGGCGGTATCGATGGCGTTGATGCTCATGTGGGTTCCGTGGCGTTGAGGGGCGATGCCGCCGGGGGCGACGCGATACGTTGATTAACGGGAAGGAGAAGGAAAACTTGAGGGAAGGGAGCTTGCCTGGGAGGATGGCCGCAGGCAAAAAAAAGCCCCCACGCTTGCCGCTACGCGGCGGCGCTGCCCCCCGAGGGGGCGCTTTTTTGCCTTGGGGCGGCCCGGCGGCAAAAAAATCCCCGCCCGGCGCAAGGCGGGGCGGGGACGGCCGCCGGAAGGAAACCGGCGGAGGTGCCGCAATGCTTAGCCGCGGAGCAGCGTCAGCACGTTGTTGGGCAGCGAGTTGGCCTGTGCCAGCATCGCGGTGCCGGCCTGCTGCAGGATCTGGCCGCGGGTGAGCGAGGCAGTTTCGGCTGCGAAGTCGGCGTCCTGAATGCGGCTACGCGAAGCGGCCAGGTTTTCCGATGTGGTTTCCAGGCTGGAGACAACCGAGGTAAAACGGTTCTGGATTGCGCCCAAATCGGCGCGAGCGTTGCTTACGGTAGTGAGTGCTGCGTCAAGAGAGTCCAGAGCCGAGGTTGCACCGGCGACGGTGGAAATATCAATGGCGTTGAGCGCCGTTCCCATGCTGGTAAAGGCGGTTGTAGCGACAGTGAAGCCCCCAGCAGTTTCACCGCTAATGCTGATTCCGCCGGTGACTCCGGTAGGGGCCTTATAAGAAATGTTCAGCGAAGCGCCGGTAGTTGACGTGCTAGCGTCCAGTCCGAAATCGGAGAGCGCCGCAGTGCCCGTTGCCGTTCCGAAGGTGATGTTGCGGCCATCGGCGGCTTCGAGTGCTACACCACCGCCAGTATCCGTTGCGCGCACACCAGTGGTTGCTGACAAGGCATTAATAGCGGTTACGGTGTTGGCGCGATCAGTGGCTTGGTTGCCGGTCGAGGTCAGGGTGAGTGACGCACCGTTGAGCGTGAATGTAGACGTACTGGCGGCGGTTCCAGTCGTTTGGGTGGCAATGGCCGCGACCTTGGTGGCATTGGCAGTGACGGTCAGGCCGGTGATTCCGGCGCTGTTGAAGGCAGCGGCGATCGCTTTTGCGTCATTGGCAATTGTTCCGAGGTTAACACTACCTCCGGTTCCAAACTGAACGGTTCCGCGGGCGGCAGCGGTATCGCTAGCGGTGCCAATGGTGAGGTTGGTTCCAGAATACCCAGAGTATTGGCCCAGGGACGAGGCTTTTGCGTCGGCGATCTTGTCGATGGTAATGGTCTGGCCTGCATTGGCGCCAACCTGGAACTTCTGGGCGGCGAACGAGCCGTCCAGCAGCTTGGTCCCGTTGAAATCGGTGTCCTTCGCCACACGATCGATTTCCGCTGCCAGTTGGGCCACTTCCTTCTGCAGCGAGGCGCGGTCATCGGCCGAGTTGGTCGAGTTGGCCGATTGCACGGCCAGCGTGCGGATGCGTTGCAGGTTGGTGCCGATCTGGCTCAGCGCGCCTTCGGCGGTCTGTGCCAGCGAGATGCCGTCGTTGGCGTTGCGCACGGCTTGGTTCAGGCCGTTGATCTGCGTGCTCATGCGCTCGGAAATGGCCAGGCCGGCGGCGTCGTCCTTGGCACTGTTGATGCGCAGGCCGGTCGACAGGCGCTGCAGGGCGGTGTTGACGGCGCTCTGCGAGCTATTCAGGTTGCGCTGCGCGTTCAGCGAAGCGATGTTGGTGTTGATGACTTGTGCCATGACCTATCTCCGTGAGGGTGAGTCATATGGTGTTTCAGGGAGGGGCCCTGGGGGCCCGACGATGCATCCGCGGCTGGAGGTCCTTCCGCAATTGCGCCAGGGCCATCGCTGGCGGCATGCAATGCCGGCGTGGCCGCGTTGAGGCAATTAACGGGGCGGCGATTTGAAAACTTTAGGCGGGGAAGGGGGCGGAATGGAAAAAAATACCGCTAAAGTTTCGCCGCCGCGGTCCGATTGCGGGCGGCGCCGGAGCGGGCTTCAGGCCGGCGTTTCCAGCGTGAAGTAGAAGGTCGCGCCTTGTCCGGGCGCGCTTTCGGCCCAGATCTGCCCGCCGTGGCGGTTGATGATGCGGCGGACGGTGGCCAGGCCGATGCCGGTGCCGGGAAAGTCGCAGGTGCGGTGGAAGCGCTGGAAGGCGCCGAACATGCGTTCGGCGTTCTGCGCATCGAAGCCGGCGCCGTTGTCGCGTACGAAATAGATGGTGCTGTTGCCACGCAGGAGGCTGCCGAACTGGATGTGGGCCTCGGCCCGCTTGCCGGTGAATTTCCAGGCATTGCCCAGCAGGTTGTCCAGCACGATGCGCATGAGCCCGGCATCGCACTCGGCCAGCGCCGAGGCGGGCAGTTCGTACTCGACCTGGCGGTCGGGCTGGCTGCGGCGCAAGCTGGCCAGGACCTCGCGAGCGATGGCCGCCAGGTCGACCCGGGCCTTGAGCAGGCTGCTCTGGTTGATGCGGGCGAGCTGAAGCAGGTCGCCGATCAGGTCCTCCATGCGCTGTGCGTTGTCCACGATGTGCCGCAGGTGCTTGGCGTCGGTTTCGTTGGCCTGGCCGGCCAGCCCGCGCTCGAGCAGCCCGGCGAAGCCGGCGATCTGGCGCAGCGGCGCGCGCAGGTCATGGGAGACGGAGTACGAGAAGGCTTCCAGTTCCTCGTTGATCACGCTCAGCAGGTGGGTGCGCTGGGCCACCCGCTTTTCGAGTTCGTTCTGGATGCGGCGGGCGGCTTCCTGCTGTTCCATGTGCTGCGTGATGTCCTGCGCGTAGCCGGACACGGCGATCGACTCGCCCTCGTCGTTGCACAGGCAGCTCATCTGGATCTCGAACCAGCGCGGCTCGCCCTTTACCGTCCAGATCTGCTCGAAGCGCTTGCGCGTGCGGGATTCCAGCAGTTGCCGATGGCGTAGCGCGTGGACGCGGGCGATCGAGGCAGGCATGAGCTCTTCCATGGCCTTGCCCAGGCAGTCTGCCGCCCGGGCGATGCCGAGCATGTCGGCGTAGGCCTGGGAGACGTACCGGTAGCGGCCTTCCCGGTCCACGACCCAGGTGGCGACCGGGAGCGATTCCAGCGCGGCTTCCAGCAGGGCATGGTCGTTCCCGGCCAAGCTCGCTACCTGCTGGATGGGTGGAACCGCATTTCGCATTTACGTGTTCAAATGAAACAAGTGATACAGAATCTGTAAGAAAAATTCTTACATGCGGAGTTTACCTAAGCAGACGCGAATTCCAGCGAGGTTCCAATGCCAATTTGGTAACAAGTGTCCAATAATTTACATATTGAATTGGTCCCTGCGCCGGCGGAAATAGCCGGCCAGGATACTTGTTTTTTCTTTCCCGTTTGCGGGATTACCCTGAAGGAATCGCGATGACTCAAGTTTGCGACGTGGTCGATGTGGACGTATCGGCTCCCCAGGCCGCGACTTCCCCCATGTCCCGGCTGAGCGAAGAGATCCGCGATGCCAATCTGACCTATCTCATGCTGGCGCAGCAGATGCTGCGGGTCGATCGCAGCGAGGCGCTCTATCGCCTGGGCATCACGAGCGAGGTGGCCGATATCCTTTCTTCGCTGACCACGGCCCAGTTGCTCAAGATCGCCGGCTCCAGCATGCTGCTCGCCCGATTCCGCTTCGACGACTCGCTGGTCTGGAACCTGCTGTCCTCGCCCAAGCGCGACGATGTTTCCCCCCGTATCCATGCCGCCATTCTGATGGCCGGACGTACCGCCGCGATGGCCGCATCCTGAGCCACGCCATGTCTTGCAGCAGTATCCGGAGGCAGCATGGCTCGCGCTAAGAGCGTGCTGTCCGAGGCGCGCCAGATCGAGATCGCGTCCGAACTCATCCGCCTCGATGCCCGGTTGCAGGTGCTCGAGGCGGAGGTGCAGCTGTCGCGCGAGCGCCTGCTGCGCCTGTACCGCGAGATCCGCGGAAAATCTCCCCCCAAGGGCATGCTGCCGTTCTCCACGGACTGGTTCATGACCTGGCAGCCCAACATCCACGCTTCGCTGTTCATGAACATCCACCGCCACCAGGTGGGCCTGGACGACGCGACGGCGGTCGAGGCGCTGATCCGTGCCTATCGCCTGTACCGGGAGCAGATCGGGCAACTGGGCCTGCCCGAGGTCCTGTCGATCACGCGGGCCTGGCGCCTGACCCGGTTCTTCGACGCCGGCATGCTGGGCATGACGGCCTGCACCTGCTGCGGCGGCGAATTCGTCACCCATACCTTCGAGCTGGCCCACCAGTACGTCTGCGGGCTTTGCCATATGCCGTCCCGTGCCGGCAAGACCCGGCGCACGGCCAACGCCGCGCAGGCCGCTAAGGCGGCCCCCCGCTGATGCCGGCCACGGGAGCTTCCGCTCTCAAGTTTTGTTTTTGCCGGCCGAAAACCCGTTCATGGCTTCGCGCAATGTGCCACCGAAGCCTGATTGCCCCACGCACGTCGTTCCCCAGACTCCTGGCCCGGCAAGGCCCCGATGCTCCGCATCGAGGCCCTTTGCCCAGACCCAGGATGCGGTGGATCCGGCTCCGCCGGTCCACCCGCATCGCCCCCTGGGGGGCGCGCGAAGCGCGTAGGGCGGGACATCCACATGCTCGTCATCATCGGCTACATCATCGTTGGGGCGTCTGTGCTGGGCGGATATGCCATGCATGGCGGCTCGCTGGGCGCGCTGTTCCAGCCGTTCGAACTCGTCATCATCGCCGGCGCGGCCCTGGGCGCGTTCGTGTGCGGCAACTCCAGCAAGGTAGTGCGGGCGACGCTGAAGGCGCTGCCGACCACGCTGCACGGCTCGCGCTTCACCAAGCAGCGCTACCTCGACCTGCTGGCGCTGCTGTACGAGATCCTGAACCGGGTGCGGCGCGAAGGCCTGATGTCCATCGAGGCCGACGTCGAGGAGCCCCACAACAGTCCGTTGTTCCAGAAATACCCCGCGCTGGTGGCCGACGAGCACCTGGTCGAGTTCGTGACCGACTACCTGCGGCTGATGGTAAGCGGCAACCTGAATCCGCTGGAGCTGGAAGCCCTGATGGACCAGGAAATCGACACCCACCACCAGGAGGCCAGCGTGCCGGCGCATGCCATCCAGCGTATCGCCGACGGGCTGCCGGCCTTCGGCATCGTCGCCGCGGTCATGGGCGTGGTCAACGTGATGGGATCGGTGGGCGAGCCGCCGGCCGTGCTGGGCGCCAAGATCGGGGCGGCGCTGGTCGGCACCTTCGTCGGCATCCTGCTGGCCTACGGCATCGTCGGTCCGCTGGCCTCGGTGCTGGAGCAGAAGGTGAGCGAAAGCAGCAAGCAGCTCGAATGCATCAAGGTCGCCCTGCTGGCGAGCCTGAACGGCTATGCGCCCGCGCTGGCCGTGGAGTTCGGCCGCAAGGTGCTGTTCTCGACCGAGCGTCCCACGTTCGGCGAGCTGGAGGACACGGTGCGGGGCAAGTCCGCGGCATGACGGCACGGTAGGGAGTCGCGATCATGGCAGGCAAGGACGGCGCAGCGCCGATCATCATCAGGCGGTCCCGCAAGCGGGCCGGCAAGGCCCATGGCGCGGGCATGTGGAAGATCGCCTATGCGGACTTCGTCACCGCCATGATGGCCTTCTTCCTGCTGATGTGGCTGCTGACGACGTCGGCCCAGGCCGACCTGGAGGGCATCTCCGAATATTTCCGTACGCCCCTGCGCGTGGCGGTCACGTCCGGGAGCGTGGCGGGCGATCCGGTCAGCGTGCTGACGGGCGGCCAGCATGTGAGTCCCCGCATCACGCCCCAGCGCCGGGCCAGCGACGAAGAGCAGGAGGCCCGCGAGCGCCGCAAGCTGGAGGGCCTGAAATCCGAACTCGAGAGCCTGATCTTCACGCAGCCCACGCTGACCCAGTTCAAGGACCAGATCCTGCTGGATTTCACCGACGAGGGGCTGCGGATCCAGATCGTGGACGAGAAGAACCGGCCCATGTTCGATACCGGCAAGACCGTGCTGAAGGACTACAGCCGCGTCATCCTGGACGAGCTGGCCCGCGTGCTGAACGGCGTCGAGAACAAGATCTCGATTTCGGGCCATACCGACTCGACGCCCTATGCCGGCGGCAATGGCGGCTACAGCAATTGGGAACTCTCGGCCGACCGCGCCAATGCGGCACGGCGCGAAATGCTGACCGCCGGGATGCAGGAGGACAAGGCGTTGCGCGTGGTCGGGCTGTCCGACTCCGTGCCCTTCAACCGTGCCGACATGAAGGCGGCCGAGAACCGGCGCATCAGCATCGTGGTGCTGAACAAGCGCAGCGAGGAATTTCTCAAGAAAGGCGGCGTTTATGTCGATGTACCCGCCATTCCCGGCAGGTTGAACGACGGGACGCCGTTGCGGGTGTCCGCTCTGGAATCGCAATGATCACTGGGCCGGCTTGGGCCGGCCGGTATGGAGGATGCTATGGGTGCCGGTGACAATCGGTTGATGGAAATGGTGGACGAGAAGGCCCGGCTGGCCGGTTCCAACAAGATGGAGCTGCTGCTGTTCTCGCTGGGGGGCAGCGAGGTCTTCGGCATCAACGTGTTCAAGGTGCGCGAAGTGTGCGAGACGATTCCGATCACCCGCACGCCGAACGTGCCGCGCGGGGTGGAGGGCATCATTTCGCTGCGCGGCGCGATCCTGCCGGTCATCGACCTGGCCACCACGATCAACATGAAGGTCGACGCGCCGCGCACCAAGCTGCTGATCACCGAGTTCTCCAGCCATACGCAGGCCTTTCTCGTGGCGGACGTGGACCGCATCGTGCGCATCGACTGGGACAAGGTCAAGTCGCCGCAGTCCATGCCATCGAACAACACGTCGTTCATGACGGCGCTGACCGAGCTGGCCGATGGCAAGCTGGTGTCCATCCTGGACGTCGAGCAGATCCTGGCCTCGGTCATCGGCGAGGACAAGATCCCGTCCGAGATCCAGCAGGTCGATGCCGACATCAAGGCGAACGTGTTCTTCGCCGACGATTCCTCGCTGGCGCGCAAGAAGATCACGGAAGTGCTGGACCGGATGGGGTTGCCGCACCAGCATGCCACCAACGGCGCGGACGCCTGGGACAAGCTCAAGGGCATCGCGGCCCGGGCCGAGGCCGAGAAGCTGCCGCTCGACCTGATGCTGGGGCTGATCCTGGTCGATGCCGAGATGCCCGAGATGGACGGCTACGTGCTGACCCGCCACATCAAGTCCGATCCCCGCTTCGCGAAGATTCCCGTCGTGATGCATTCGTCGCTGTCGTCGGTCGCCAACAAGAAGCTCGGGCAGCAGGTGGGCGTCGATGCCTATGTCGCGAAATTCCACCCCTCGGAACTGGCTAGTATGATCGCCGCTCAACTCACACACATCAAGGCCAGAAAGGGAGCAAATGAAGCCTGACGATTTGAAGTTCCTTATCGTCGACGATTTTTCGACGATGCGGCGCATCGTCCGCAATCTCTTGAAGGAACTCGGCTACAACAACGCCGACGAGGCCGAGGACGGCCAGATCGCATTGAGCAAGCTGCGCAGCGGCCTGTTCAATTTCGTGGTCAGCGACATCAACATGCCGAACATGAACGGCTTCGAGCTGCTGCGCGAGATCCGCGCCGACGACCAGCTCAAGAAGCTGCCCGTGCTGCTGGTGACCGCCGAGGCCAAGAAGGAAGACATCGTGCTGGCCGCCCAGATCGGGGCGAACGGCTACATCGTCAAGCCCTTCACCAAGGCGACGCTGGAAGAGAAGCTGACCAAGATCGTGCAGAAAATGAGCGGGAGCACGTAATGGCCCATACCGGCGATACCGAAGACCTCGAAGCGTTGTTCGACCAGATTTCGTCCGAGACCCTGGCTCGGCTCGACGCCGAACCGGCGGCCGACGCGGCCCCGGCCGCGGATCCCGCCGCGAGCGCGGGCGAGGCGGCGGCCGAGCAGTCGCCGGAGTTCTACCAGCGGGTCGGCATGCTGACCCGGCAGTTGCACGACGCGTTGCGCGAGCTGGGCTACCACCAGAAGGTGGAGCAGGCCGTCCACTCGCTGCCCGACACGCGCCAGCGCCTGGACTACATCGCGCGGCTGACGGGACAGGCCGCCGAACGCGCCCTGTCCAACGTCGAGAAAGGCCAGGAGATCCAGGAGGGCGTGGAGCGGGAAGGCGCTCGCCTGAGCGGGCGGTGGCGCGAGCTGTACGAGCGCCGGCTGGGCGTCGACGACTTCAAGCAGGTGGCGGCCGACACCAGTGCCTTCCTGGACCGTACCCAGGAGGATGCCCGAGCCACCCAGGCGCTGCTGACCGACATCATGATGGCGCAGGATTTCCATGACCTGACGGGCCAGGTCATCCAGAAGGTGCTCAAGCTCGCCCAGGACTTCGAGGACGAGCTGGTCAAGCTGCTGATCGAGAGCACGCCTCCCGAGAAGCGCAATGCCGCGCACAGCGAATGGATGAACGGCCCCGTCATCGACGCCTCCAGCCGCGACGACGTGGTGACCAACCAGGCGCAGGTCGACGACCTGCTGGAAAGCCTGGGATTTTGAGCGAGTAAACGAGTGTCAGCCTTCTCCGACATGCAGGACCTGCTTGCCGATTTTCTGACCGAGGCTTCGGACCTGCTCGACGACGTCGACATCGGCCTGGTCGAGCTGGAGCAGCGTCCCGACGACGCCGGCCTGCTCAACCAGGTGTTCCGGGGTTTCCACACGGTCAAGGGCGGGGCCGGGTTCCTCGAGGCGACGCCGCTGGTGGAGTTGTGCCACCGGGGCGAGAACCTGCTGGACCTGCTGCGCGGCGGCTCGCTGCGCATCACGCCGGAAATCATGGACGTGATCCTGGCCGCGACGGGAGAAGTGCGGCGCATGTTCTCGGAAATGGAGCGCGGGGCGATGCCCGAGCCGGCGCCCGCCGGGTTGCTGCTCGCGCTCGAGGCCGCCGCCATGGGCGAGACGGTCGACACCAGCACGCTGCGGACGGATTCCCTGCCGGCCGCGGCCGCGGCCGAGGCCTCGCGCGTGCTGGCCCACGCCGCCGCGCCGGCCCCGCGGGCGGACAGCGAGCCGGACTGGCTGGGCTACTACCGCGCCGCATTCGGCGACCCCCCGGGGATGCAGGTCGAGGCCCCGGCGGCGGCCGAGGCAGGCGCGCCGGCATCGTCGCGGCCCTATCGCCCCGAGATGCTGGCCCCCGCGGGCGGCGCGCAGGCCGTGGCCAAGGACGCGACGATACGCGTGGATACGGCGCGCTTCGACCAGATCCTGAACCTGTCGGGCGAGATCGGCCTGACCAAGAACCGGCTGTCGTGTCTGCGCGACGCGCTCCTGGGCACCAGCCGCCGGGACGACGCGGCGGCCGAGACGCTGGATGCGGTCTTCAGCCAGCTGGATACGCTGGTTTCCGACCTGCAGTCGGCCGTCATGATGGCGCGCATGCAGCCGGTCGGCCGGGTGTTCCAGAAGTATTCGCGCCTGGCGCGCGACCTGGCCCGCCAGCTGGGCAAGGACGTGGAGCTGAACATCACCGGCGGCGAGACCGAGGTCGACAAGACCATCCTGGACGAGCTGAACGACCCGCTGGTGCACCTGATCCGCAACGCCGTCGATCATGGCATCGAGACCATGGTCGAGCGCCGTTCGGTCGGCAAGCCCGCGCGCGGCACGGTCCACCTGTCGGCCCGCCAGACGGGCGATTCCATCGTGATCGAGGTATCGGACGACGGCCGCGGCATGGATCCCGACGTCATCCGCCGCAAGGCCATCGAGAAAGGCGTCATCAGCGCGGAAGACGCCGCCGTGCTGGACAACGCCCATTGCCTGCAACTGATCTTCCTGCCGGGGTTCTCCACCCGCAGCGAGGTCAGCGACCTGTCGGGGCGCGGCGTCGGCATGGACGTGGTCAAGACCAACATCGAGAAGCTCAAGGGGCAGATCGACATCCAGTCCGCGCCGGGCATGGGGTCGCACATCGTGATCTCGCTGCCGCTGACGCTGGCCATCCTGCCCGTGCTGATGCTCAAGCTGGTGGACCAGCCCTACGCCATTCCGCTGTCCGTCGTGCGCGAGATCATTCCGCTGCGCCAGGAGGAAATGCACACGGTGGGCAGCAACCAGGCCTTGACCATACGCGGCGAGATCCTGCCGGTCATCGACCTGGCCGTCCTGCTCGGGCGCCAGCGCGAAGAGCCGCCGTCGCTGGCGGTCGTGCTGGCCTACGGCGAACGCCAGCTGGTCCTGGGCGTGGACGGCTTCATCGGCCAGGACGAGGTCATGATCAAGCCGCTGGAAGGCATCCACCCCAAGGGCGTGGCCGGCGCGACCCTGTCGGGCGACGGCACGCTGGTGCTGGTCCTGGAGATGAAGCAACTGCTGGAAGGGGTGTTTTGACCCCCGGGCGCCGGCAGGCCTGCCGCGGGCGCGAGTAGCGGCGCTTTCCGGGGTCTGTTTCGGGCTTTGTCCGCGCAGGCCATCGCGAATAATCCATACGCCTACATGGCTGGGGCGGCGCGCGTTCGCCTGGCTGGCGTGAGGCCGCCGGGGGCGCGGATAGCGCGCCGGCGTTCGTCGATATCCGGAATACCGTGGCAGATAACCAGGAAAGCGGCCAGGAAAAAACCCTGGCACCGTCCCAGCGGCGGCTGGACCAGGCCCGCGAGGAAGGGCGCGTCGCGCGTTCGCGCGACCTGTCGGGCGCGGTCGCGACCTTCGCCTGCGTGGCGGCGCTGGCCTTGGCGGGGGCGGGCATCGCCGATCGCGCCATGACCTGGATGAAGACTGCTTTCGCCACGGCGGCGGGAACGGCCGCCGTCACGCGCGACGATGCGATGCTGCTGAAGTCGTTGAACGAAGTGCTGGCCGATGCACTGCTGGCGATCGCCCCCATCCTGGCGGCCGGCATGGCGGCGGGTATCCTGGGTTCGATCGGGTTGGGCGGGCTGGTGCTGTCCGGCAAGGCGCTGGGCCCCGATTTCAGCCGGCTGTCGCCGCTCAAGGGCTTCGGCCGTATCTTTTCCCTGGCCGGGCTGGGCGAACTGGGCAAGTCCATCCTGAAGGTCCTGGTGCTGGGCGGCGTGGCCGGGCTGCTGGTCTGGCATGGCTCCCAGGGCTGGCTGGCACTGGTCCTGCCGTCGCCTCCGCGGGCCCTGGCCGAGCTGGGCGGGATGCTGTCGAATCATGCGCTGGTGCTGGCTGGCGCGCTGTTCGTCATCGCGGCGGCCGACGTGCCGCTGCAATGGTGGAACCACCACAAGAACCTGCGCATGACCTTCGAGGAAGCCAGGCAGGAGAACAAGGAAACCGAGGGCGACCCTCACGTGAAGGGGCGCATCCGCCAGTTGCAGCGCGATCGGGCGCGCTCGCGCATGATGCAAGCGGTGCCCACGGCCGACGTGGTGGTGACCAATCCGACCCACTATGCGGTCGCGCTCAAGTACGACGACAAGCGAATGGGGGCGCCGCGCTTGGTGGCCAAGGGGACGGACGGCGTCGCCGCGCGCATCCGCGAGCTGGCCGGGCAGCACAAGGTGGCGGTGCTGGAGAGCCCCAGGCTGGCCCGCGCCCTGTATCGCCACGCCGACATCGACCAGGAAGTCCCGGTGGCGCTGTACCGAGCGGTCGCGCAGGTGCTGGCGCACGTCTACCAATTGCGGGACTACGTGTCCGGACCGCCGCCCGAGCTGCAGCCGGTCGAGATCCCCGCGGGTTGGGATCCGCTGGATGACGCGCCGCTGCGTCGCGGAGGGCGGGCATGAGCGGCCGCAGCCTCAAGCTGGGCGGGTTGGAGTTCAATTCGGCGCAGCTGCGCGAACTGGGCATGCCGGCCTTCATCCTGCTGGTGCTGGGGATGATGCTGCTGCCCCTGCCGCCGCTGATGCTGGACCTGCTGTTCACCTTCAACATCGCGATCTCGCTGCTGGTGCTGATGGTGGCCACCTATACGAAGCGGCCGCTGGATTTCGCGGTATTCCCCAGCGTGATCCTGGTCACCACGCTGCTGCGCCTGTCGCTGAACGTGGCGTCCACGCGCGTGGTGCTGCTGCACGGCCACAGCGGCCCCGATGCCGCGGGCAAGGTGATCGAGGCCTTCGGACAGTTCCTGGTAGGCGGCAACTTCGCCGTGGGCGTGGTCGTGTTCCTGGTGCTGGTCATCATCAACTTCGTCGTGATCACCAAGGGCGCGGGCCGGATCGCCGAGGTGTCGGCGCGGTTCACGCTGGACGCCATGCCGGGCAAGCAGATGGCGATCGACGCCGACCTGAATGCCGGGCTGATCGACGAAGCCACCGCCCGCAAGCGCCGTAGCGACGTGGCCCAGGAAGCCGACTTCTACGGCGCGATGGACGGCGCGTCCAAGTTCGTGCGCGGGGACGCCATCGCCGGCATCCTGATCCTGTTCGTGAACATCATCGGCGGCCTCCTGATCGGCGTGGGCCAGCACGGCCTGAGCTTCGCGGAGGCCGGACGTGCCTACGTGCTGCTGTCCATCGGCGACGGCCTGGTCGCGCAGGTGCCGGCGCTGCTGGTGTCCATTGCCGCCGGCCTGATCGTGTCCCGCGTGGGCGAGGGCGAGGACATCGGCACCGAGGTGGGCAAGCAGTTGCTGGGCACGCCGCAGGCGATCGCCCTGTCGGCCGCGATCATCGGCATGCTGGGCCTGGTGCCGGGCATGCCCAACCTGGCATTCCTGACGCTGGCGGCGGGCCTGGGCGGGCTGTCCTGGCGCATGGCGCGGCTGCGCAGGCGCCAGGCCGAGACGGCGGCCGCGCCGCCCGTGGTCGACGAGCCGGCGGAGGCGCAGGAGGCCAGCTGGGACGACGTCACCCAGGTCGATACGGTGGGGCTGGAGGTCGGCTACCGGTTGATCCCGCTGGTGGACAAGACCGGCGACGGCGACCTGTTGAAACGCATCAAGGCCCTGCGCAAGAAATTCGCCCAGGACGTCGGCTTCCTGCCAGCGGCCGTGCACATCCGCGACAATCTCGAATTGCGCCCTGGCGGCTATCGCATCACGCTCAAGGGCGTGGCGATCGGCGAGGGCGAGGTGCAGACCGGCGGCTTCCTGGCCATCAACCCGGGCCGTGTGACCCGCGAGATCCCGGGTTCTCCCACGCGGGATCCGGCGTTCGGGCTGCCGGCGCTGTGGATCGAGGCCACCGCGCGGGAGGCGGCGCAGGCCGCCGGCTATACCGTGGTCGACATCGGCACCGTCATCGCGACCCACCTGTCCCATCTGCTGCACAACCACGCCGCCGACCTGCTGGGCCGCGCCGAACTGCAGGCGTTGTGCGACCACTTCACGCGCGGCACGCCCAAGCTGCTGGAAGACCTGGTACCCAAGCTGATCTCGATGGCTACGCTGCAACGGGTCCTGCAATCGCTGCTGGACGAGGGGGTCCACATCCGCGACTTCGGCACCATCGTCGAGACGCTGTCCGAGCACGCGGTCCATACCCAGGATCCGGTCGAACTGGTCGGGGCGGTGCGAGTCGCGCTGGGGCGGGCCATCACCCAGGGGATTTTCGGCGCCAACGGCGAAGTCGACGTGCTGGCGCTGGACCCCGAGCTGGAGCGCATACTCCAGACCATCAGTTCCAAGGCCGGCGAGATCGGCGCCATCGAGCCCGGCCTGGCCGAACGCCTGTTGAGCGAAGCCGCCGCCGCGGTCGAGAAGATGGATGCCGTGGGCAAACCCGCCGCGCTGCTCGTGCCCGACCGCCTGCGCCTGGCCCTGGCTCGTTTCTTCCGCCGTTCCGTGCCGCGCCTGAAGGTGCTGGCGCATTCCGAGATTCCCGAATCCCGCCTGATCCGCGTCGCATTGACGCTGGGAGGGCGCTGAGCATGTCCATCCTCTCTAGCTTCCAGGTATCCGCTCCATGAAGTTCCGCAAATTCATTGCTGCCTCCACGCGGGATTGCCTGCGCATGATGCGCGAAGCCCTGGGCGCCGATGCCATGATCGTGTCGACCCGGCGTACCACGGCAGGGGTCGAGGTGGTCGGCATCCGCGCGCAGGACATGCCCACGGCAGACGAGGTCGCGGGCGAGGTGGCCCACGTGGCCGTCGCCTCGGCGTCGGCAGTCGATCCTTCTCGAGAGGAACAGGCTGCCCGGCCGGCCCTGTGGGACGACATGGAGGACGAATCGGTGCGCCTGTCGCCGGCGGCCCGGGTGCTGGCGCAGCATGACGAGACGCCCGGGCGCGCGACACCGGCCACCCAGGCGCAGCCGGACGCCGCCGCGGCCGAGCCGCCGCGCGTCGAATGGCCGCGCCTGCAGGAAGGCCAGATTCCGCACCTGGTACGCGCGGGCGGCGACTATGCCGATCCGGCGCACGCCATGGCGGTGGCCGCCGCCGACGGCGGCGCGGACAAGCCCGTGCTGCGCCTGGGCGTGAGCCGTCCGGCCGCGGACCGGCGCGCGGCGCCCCGCGCCAACGGGACTGCCGATCGTCCGGCGCGGCCCACGGGGCAGGCTGCGCCCGCCAAGCCGGCGGCTCCCGCGACGGTGACCGCCAGGCTGGATGAACAGGATCGCGCCGAACTGGCGAGCCGGGTAGCCGATCCCATCGTCAGCGAGATGCGCTCGATGCGCGGCTGGCTGGCGCACCAGATGGACGCGATGGCCTGGCGCGACAGCACCCAGCGCCACCCGCTGCGCCGCGAGCTGTGGCGGCGCATGGTCGACTGCGGTTTCACGCCGGAGCTGGCACGCAGCGTCGCGTCGCGCCTGCCGGCCTCCCAGGGCGTGGACGACGTCGAGCGCTGGCTGGCCGAAGTGCTGGTCCGCAATCTTGCCTGCGTCGACGCCGAAGCCAGCATCGTCGCCCAGGGCGGGCGCTACGCCATCGTCGGCCCCACGGGGGTGGGCAAGACCACCACCACCGCCAAGATCGCGGCCCACTGCGTGGTCAGGTACGGCGCTGGCGCGCTGGGATTGATCTCGACCGACCAGAACCGGATCGGCGCGGTGGACCAGCTCCACACCTTCGGCCGTATTCTCGGCGTCGAGGTCTATGCGGCCAAGGGCGCCAGCGATCTCGACGTCCTCCTGGCCAGCATGGCGGACCGCAAGCTGGTCCTGATCGACACGGCAGGCATGAGCCAGCGCGATACGCAGATCGCGCGCCACCTGCAGGCCATCTCCGGCGAAGGAGTCAAGCGGCTGCTGGTGATGCCCGGTGGCTCGCATGCCGAGCAGGCGGAGGACATCGTGAACGGCTATTCGGCCGGCGGGCTGGCGGGCATGGTGGTGTCCAAGCTGGACGAAGCCGTGCGCCTGGGCGGCGTGCTGGACGCGGCCATCCGCCATCGCGTGCCGTTGCACTACATGACCAACGGCCAGCGCGTGCCCGAGGACATCCATGTTGCCAACGCGCGGCTGTTGGTGCACCGGGCGCTGCGCGTGCGCAACGCGCCGGTGTTCGCGCTGGAGGCCGAGGAGCTCGACTGGGCGTGCGCGGCCGCGGTGCCGCCGGTGGAGTCCGCATCGTCGCAGCCGGCGCAGGCCTGACCATGGGACACCCCCGTTCCGAATTTTCCCCGCGAGAGATGAATGTATACGCGTGAAGGAACCCTGGCGCGCGAGACCAACGTCGAACAGTACGTGCCCATGGTGCGCCGGATGGCCCATCACATGGTGGCACGGTTGCCCGCCAGCGTGCAGATCGAGGACCTGATACAGGCCGGCATGCTGGGCCTGCTGGATGCGCTGGGCCGCTTCGAGGAAGGGCTGGGCGCGCAGTTCGAAACCTACGCGACCCAGCGCATACGCGGCGCCATGCTCGATGAGCTGCGCCGGGGCGACTGGCTGCCGCGCAGCGTCCGGCAGGTCCAGCGCAAGATCGAGGCGGCCATGCATCGCAGCGAGCAGAAGCTCGGCCGCTCGCCCACCGACACCGAGATGGCGGCCGAGCTGGAGGTGGGGCTGGCCGAGTACCAGCAGATGCTGGTCGATGCCCGCGGCGTGCAGTTGTTCCACTACGAGGATCTGGAGAGCGGCGAGGATGCCGACGACTACCTGGATCGGCATATGTCCGCCGACGGTTCGGGCGATCCTCAATCGAGGCTGTCGGACCGCCGTTTCCGCGAGGCGGTGGTGAACGGCATTGAGCGCCTGCCCGAGCGCGAAAAGCTGGTGATGGGTATGTACTACGAGCAGGAAATGAACTTCAAGGAGATCGCCGCGGTGCTGGGCGTGACCGAGTCGCGGATCTGCCAGTTGCATTCGCAGGCGGTTTCGCGTTTGCGCACGCGCCTGAAGGAGTGGGGGCGCTGAGGCTCGTGTTCAGCGCGACAACTGGCCGGAGGCGGAGTAGGACAGCTCGGCCCCGCTGATGCGCGCCAGTGCAGCGTAGCGGGCCGAGGCCGACACGGTATTGAGCGTGGACAGTTCGGCGCCTATTTTCAACGGGAGCGCTGCTTCGGCCAGGCGTTCGCGCCAGGCCTGCCGCACTTGCGGCTCGGCGGCCTGCAGGCCGGGCAGGGCACGCGGGATGGCGCGCTGCACTTCCAGCACGCGCAGGCTGAGGTCCTGGGTGGCGGCGTCGATGCGCTGGGTGTCCGCGCCGGCGACGGCCTGGGCCAGCGACTTGCCGGCGGCGCAGCAGCGTTCGACGATCTGGGAGAATTCGTCGGGGGTCATGATTGGCGCGCCAGGCCGCTTTCGATTTCCAGCAGGCGGTCGGCGACGACCTCGGCGTTCACGGTGAATTCGCCGTTGCGAATGGCCTGCTTGATGCGCTCGACGTTCTCGGCGTTGAAGGGAGCTTCGCCCGCCGGCACCTGGTTGGTGGCCAGCGCCGACAGCTGGACCTGGTCGAGCCCCGATCCGCCGGCGGGCGCCGGGGCGGGCGTCGCGGGACGGGCTTCCGTGCCTGGGGCGGACCGGGAAACCTTGATTGAATCGGGACCCTTTGGGGTGATCTTCACGTTGACTCCATCTTGCTGCCGCTGTGGAGTGGTCGCGCCAACCCCGGCAGATGAGGCAATTATCGGCGCCTGCGTCCCGAACTTTAGCATCGGCGCGCCGGGCGCGGGCGTATTGCGCTACAGGATGTAAGCACTGCGTGGGCGGCTTCAAGAGCCGGCGCCGCCCGGGGAACATGCCCTAGAGATTGACTTCGATTTCCCGGTCCTCGCGCAGGATGCCCGCCACGGTGCGGCCCGAATCGAGCTGGACGCGCGCCGTCTGGCCCGGGCTGGCCGGGTGCAGCATCCGGCCGGTGGCCTTGATGACGAAGCCCGCTCCAGTCAGCACCACCTGCACGGGGTCTCCCGGTCCGAGGTGGGCACGCGACTGCACGGCCGATGGCGGAATGGGTTCGCCCGCCTTCAGCGGACGCGTGACGGTCGAGCCCTCGAGCTGGCGTGGATCGGTGGCGACGCCGCGGGGCCAGGCCGCCACGTTCACCTCGGCCAGCGACCAGTCGCTTTCGCGCAGCACGGTCCCGGCGGGCAGGGGGCGGCTGGGAACGGGCACGGGCACGAGCAGCGCGACCTCGGCCGGGATGCGGATCTGCCAGGGCTGGTGCGCGCAGCGCAGGCCGATCGAGGTCTTGCCGGTGGGCCTGCCGCCGGCAGGCAGGAACACCTGGGGCGCGCAGGGGGCCTGGGCGATGCGTTCAGCGGCCTGCTCCTGGATGTGGATGTCCAGGCGGCCGCCCAGCGTGGCGGCCGCGGCGGCGGCGCGCGCTTCGAGCAACTGGCGGCCGCGCTCGAGCAGGTCGGCGGCGGACGGCGAGGTGCCGGGCGTATCCGCCCAGGCGGGAAGCTGCGCCAGGCAGGCCAGCAGGAGCGCCGCGACGGTCGCGCGGCCGGACCGTTTCATGGAGCGGCTCTCCGGGATTTTCGAGGGACGCGACACTCTATCGCGCCCCGGACGGCCGGAAGGTGAAAACAAGGATGAAAAAGATGCCTTACTCCGCCTTTGTTCATGGCAGGGAATCCGAATAATGGCGATACCTGCGAAAGGGCCCGGTACCGCACGCAAGGACAGGAGGTCATGTGATCAGCCGCATAGGCGACGAACTGATGTTCAACGCGCAAGCCCTGGAGCTGCGTGCCCGCCGCCAGGAGGTCCTGGCGGCCAACCTGGCCAATGCCGAGACGCCCAACTACAAGTCGCGGGACTTCGATTTCGGCGCCGCGCTGCGGGCCGCCACGGGCACGCCGGAGCCCGATGCCGCGCAGGCGCCGCTGCGGATGGCCGCCACCGATGCCCGGCACCTGCGGGGCGACGCCGGGGACGGCCTGCCGGTGGCATTGAAGTACCGCACGCCCACGCAGGCCTCGATCGACGGCAATACCGTCGATCCGGACCTGGAGCGCACGCGCTTCGCCGACAACGCGCTGCGCTACGACGCCGCGCTGCGCATGTTGAACGGGCAGGTCCAGACGCTCCAGCGTGCGATCCAGAACAACTGAACGAGGCACTATCCCCATGTCCATGAGCAAGGCATTCGAGATCGCCGGTTCGGCACTGACCGCCAACAGCCAGCGCCTGAACGCGGTGGCCAGCAATCTCGCCAACGCCGAAAGCGTGAGCGGGCCGGACGGCCAGGTCTACCGTGGCCGCAAGGTGGTGTTCGAGTCCTATCTCGTCCCGGGCGCCGTGGCCGGCGGCAACGGCGTGCGCGTAAGAGAAGTGCTGACCGATCCCTCGCCGCCCAAGCGCATCTACGATCCGAAGCATCCCATGGCCGACGCCGAGGGCTACATCAGCATGCCCAACGTCGAGGTCGTCGATGAAATGGTCGACATGATCGCCGCCTCGCGCGCCTACCAGACCAACGTCGAGGTCATGAACACCGCCAAGACCTTGATGCAGAAAACACTGACGCTGGGCACCTAGCCCCAGACGCCGGGCCGCCCGCGGAACGGGCGCCCTTTAGCAAGGAATCCGCATGGCCGTTTCCAACGTCAACAGCAACACCGGGGCCGGAGCCTCGGGCAACTCCCTGGCCGCGTCGTCCGCGGAGGAGCTGTCCAACCGCTTCCTGACCATGCTGACCGCGCAGATGCGCAACCAGGACCCGCTCAACCCGCTCGACAACGCCGAGCTGACGTCGCAGCTGGCCCAGATCAGCACGGTCACCGGCATCAGCCAGCTCAACACGACCATGCAGTGGCTGGGCTACAGCATGGGAAGCCTGCAGGCCACCCAGGCGGCATCGTTGATCGGCCGCAAGGTCATGCTGGCCGGCGACGGCCTGACCCTGGCCGACGGCAAGGCCGAAGGCGGCTATGTGCTCAGCATCCCGGTCGAGAGCGCCGAGCTGGTCGTGAAGAACGCCGACGGCATCGAGGTCGCGCGCAAGAAGCTGGCCGACGTCGATGCCGGCGTGCATGCCTTCACCTGGGACGGCAAGAATGCGAAGGGCGACACGCTGCCCGACGGCGACTACAAGTTCGAAGTGCAGGTCGGAGAAGGCACCAAGGTGGGGGCGGCGCCGCCGCTGAGCGTGACCCAGATCACCTCGGTGCGTCCGTCCTCGGGCTCGACCACGGTGGTCGATGCCAAGGGCAATCTCGTCAACCTGTCCGACGTCTACCAGGTCTGGTAGTACGGCGCGTCCTGCCCCGCTTCCGGATACAAATCAGATAGTGCAAGGAATCCAGCGATGAGCTTCCAACAGGCATTGAGCGGCCTGAACGCCGCCGGCAAGAACCTCGACGTGATCGGCAACAACGTCGCCAACGCCAACACCGTGGGCTTCAAAGCCGCGCGCGCCGAGTTCGCCGACGTCTACGCGTCGACGGTGCTCGGCACCTACTCGAACAACATCGGTATCGGTACGAAGCTCAACTCCGTCACCCAGATGTTCACCCAGGGGGCGATCTCGGTCACGTCCAATCCGTTCGACGTCGCCATCTCGGGCGAAGGCTTCTTCCGCATGGACAACGCCGGGTCCATCGTGTATTCGCGCAACGGCCAGTTCCACCTGGATGCCAACGGCTATGTCGTCAACGCCAACGGCCTGCGCCTGACGGGCTATGTCGCCGATGCCAACGGCAACATCAATGCCGCCCAGCCCCAGCCGTTGCGGCTGACGGTCAGCTCCATCGAGGCCCGCGGCACCTCCGAGGTCACGCAAGGCTCGGTGCTCGATTCCCGCGCCGACGCGATCGACCGCACCGTCAAGCCGTTCAATCCCGAGGACTCGACCACCTACACCCATGCCACGTCCATCGCGGTCTATGACTCGCTGGGCAATACGCACACGCTGTCCACGTTCTACGTGAAGCGTGAACCGGGCCAGTGGGAGGTCTATACCGCGTTGAACGGCAAGGTGACCAACACCGACACGGACGGCGACGGATTGCCGAACGGCGCGCCGCTGGTGTTCGACGCATCGGGCAAGATCGACCTGGCTGCCTCGAACAACGGCGTGTTCCAGGTCAACGTCGACGCCGCCACGCTGGGCACCGGCGCGACCGGGCTGAGCATCAACTACAACATGGCGTCCACTTCGCAGACCGGCCAGGCCTTCAGCAACGAGCTGCAGCGCCAGGACGGCTACACCTCGGGCCGCCTGACCAGCTTCACGATCGACGAAAACGGCATCCTGAAGGCCAACTACTCCAACCAGCAATCGCGGGCGCAGGGCCAGATCACGCTGGTGTCCTTCGTCAATCCCCAGGGCCTGGTCTCGGCCGGCAGCAATAATTTCCTGGAAACGATCCTGTCCGGCGGCCCGCGCATCGGCGTCCCGGGTTCGAGCAACTTCGGCACCGTGACTTCCGGCGCGCTGGAGGATGCCAACGTCGACCTGACCGGCGAGCTGGTGAACATGATCACCGCCCAGCGGGTCTACCAGGCCAACGCGCAAACGATCAAGACCCAGGATTCGCTGATGCAGACCCTGGTCAACATGCGCTGATGGACAGGGCCCTCTACATTGCCGCGACCGGCGCCCGCGAACTGATGCGGCGCCAGGACGTGCAGACCAACAACCTGTCGAACGCGCTGACGCCGGGGTTCCGCGCCGAGATCGCGGCCCAGCGGACGGCGCCGGTGGTCGGCGGCCCGGGCCTGCGGACGCGGGCCTATGCGGTGGAATCGACACCCGGCGCAGACCTGTCGGCCGGCGCGATGATGGCGACCGGGCGCGAACTGGACGTCGCGATCCAGGGCGACGGCTGGTTCGCCGTGCGCACGGCGGATGGCGGCGAGGCCTATACCCGCGCGGGCGGCTTCCAGACCACCGCGGACGGCATGCTGGTCGACGCGGCCGGGCGCCCGGTGCTGGATCCGAACGGCGAGCCCATCCTGATTCCGCCCGATACCAAGGTGCAGGTCAATACCGACGGCTCGATCTCCTCCGTCCCCGAGGTCGACCGGGTGCAGGCCGCCCAGATCGCCAACCTCAAGCTGGTGAACCCGCCGGGGAATACGCTGGCGCGCGGCGCGGACGGCCTTTTCCGCCTGCGCCAGGGCGGCATCGCGCCGGCGGCCGACGGGGTGCGCGTGGCGGGCGGCATGCTCGAGGGCAGCAACGTCAACGCGGTGGAGACCATGGTGGGCATGATCGCGGCGGCGCGTCACTACGACGTGCAGATACAGCTCATGCAGAACACCGACCAGAACCAGCGCTCGGCCACACAGATATTGAGCATGACCTGACCGCGGGGCCTCCCCGGGCGGTGAAGGAATTTTGCGTAGTGCGGCGCATGCCGCGATAAGGATCGAACATCATGATGCGTTCCCTCTGGATCGCCAAGACCGGCCTGGATGCGCAGCAGACCCAGCTGGACGTCATCTCGAACAACCTCGCCAACGTCAGCACCAATGGCTACAAGCGTTCGCGCGCCGTGTTCGAGGACCTGCTCTACCAGACCATGCGGCCGGCCGGCACGCAGACCACGCAGCAGAACCAGGTGCCCGCGGGGCTGACGCTGGGAACCGGATCGCGGCCCGTGGCCACGGTGCGCAACTATGCGCAGGGTGCCCTGCAGCAGACCAGCAGCAGCTTCGACCTGTCGGTCAACGGCGCCGGCTTCTTCCAGGTGCAACTGCCCGACGGCACGCTGGCCTACACGCGCGACGGCAGCTTCCAGATCGACAGCCAGGGCCAGCTCGTGACCAACAACGGCCTGGTCATCGATCCGGGCATCGTGGTGCCGGAGGGCGTCAAGGAAGTCGCCATCGGCCAGGACGGGGTGGTGACCGCGACGGTGGCGGGCCAGACCCAGCCGGTCCAGCTGGGCCAGCTGCAACTGGCCACCTTCATCAATCCGCCGGGCCTGCAGCCGCTGGGCCAGAATCTTTTCGGCGAGACCGCGGCCTCGGGCGTGCCGGTGGTCAACGTGCCGGGGTTGAACGGGGCGGGCCTGATCAACCAGGGATATGTCGAGGCGTCCAACGTCAACGTGGTCGAGGAACTGGTCGGCATGATCCAGACCCAGCGCGCGTACGAGATCAACTCGCGGGCCATCACCACCGCCGACCAGATGCTCCAGCGCATCTCGCAGCTCTGAGGAAGGCGGGATGAAGCAAGCGTTCAGGCCCCGTCGTGTCCGTGGCGCCAGGGCCCTTGCCGGGATGACGATCCTGGCGGGGCTGGCCGCGTGCGCCACGCCCAAGGTAGACATCGACGGGCCGACCACCGCCCGGCCGCTGGACCCGGTGGCCTACAACGCGAATCGCCGGCCCACCGGCGGCATATTCGGTTCCGCACCCGGCTATCGCCCGCTGTTCGAGGATGTGCGGGCGCGCAACATCGGCGATACGCTGGTCGTGCGGCTGGAAGAGCACATCAATTCGTCCCAGCGCAACAATACCTCGGCGCAGCGCTCGGCTTCGGCATCGGCCGGAATCCCTTCCATCAACAAACTGCCAGGGTCCGGCATCCTGCGCGGCCTGGGCGTGGAAGGCGAGAGCGAGAACCGCTTCAACGCCCGGGGCGAGACCGGCGCGTCCAACATCCTGTCGGGCACGATCACCGTGACCGTGGTCGAGGTGCTGTCCAACGGCAACATGCGCGTCTCGGGCGAAAAGCAGATCGGCACCAATCGCGAGACCGAACGCGTGCGCTTCTCCGGCGTGGTGAATCCGGCCCACATCGTGGGCGGCAATTCGGTCAGTTCGACCCAGGTCGCCGACGCACGCATCGAATACCGAGGGCAGGGCGCGATCGACGAGGCCCAGACGGTGGGCTGGCTGTCGCGTTTCTTCTACTCGTTCCTGCCGTTCTGAGCGCGCGCATCATGAATCGTCATCCGTTCACCGCCGCCTGCCTGCGTCTGGCCGTGGCGCTGCTGTGCGCGTTCCTCGTGCCGGCGGCCCAGGCGGCGCGGGTCAAGGACCTGGCCAATGTCCAGGGAGTACGCAACAACCAGCTGGTGGGATACGGCCTGGTCGTGGGCCTGGATGGCACGGGCGACCAGACCACGCAGACGCCGTTCACCACCCAGTCCCTGATGTCCATGTTGTCCAACCTGGGCATCAACGTTCCTCCCGGCACGCGGCTCCAGCTCAAGAACGTGGCGGCGGTGATGGTGACCGCCATGCTGCCGCCGTTTTCCCAGCCCGGCCAGCAGGTCGACGTGACGGTCAGCTCCATGGGCAACGCCAAGTCCCTGCGCGGCGGCACGCTGCTGCTGACGCCGCTCAAGGGACTGGACGGACAGGTCTATGCCATGGCCCAGGGCAGCGTGTCGGTGGGCGGAGCGGGCGCGTCGGCGGCGGGCAGCCGCGCCCAGATCAATCATTTGAGCGCGGGCCGCATTCCGGCCGGCGCCACGGTGGAGCGCGACGTGCCGACGCCGTTCTCCGACGACGGCGCCCTGCGGCTGGAATTGACCACGGCCGATTTCTCGACGGCACGCGCGATGGTGGAGACCATCAACCGCCGCATCGGTCCGGGCACCGCGACCGCGCTCGACGGCCGGGTCATCGAGTTGCGCGCGCCTTCGTCTCCCGACGCCCGGGTCGCCTTCATGGCGCAGGTCGAGGACCTGGAAGTGGCGGGCAGCCGCGCGCCGGCGCGCGTCGTCATCAATGCGCGTACCGGTTCGGTGGTGATGAACCAGAGCGTGCGCCTGGCGCCGGTGGCCGTCGCGCACGGCAACCTGAGCGTCACGGTCAGCGCGGCGCCGGTGGTCAGCCAGCCAGCGCCTTTCTCGGGCGGACAGACGGTGGTGACCGAGCGTGCCGACATCGAGATCAAGCAGAGCGGCGGCGCCATCGTGCACCTGGATGGCGGCGCCCAGCTGGCGGAGGTGGTCAAGGCGTTGAACCTGCTGGGCGCCACGCCGCAGGACCTGATCTCCATCCTCCAGGCGCTCAAGACCGCGGGTGCGCTGACCGCTGAACTGGAGATCATCTGATGACCAAGATGGACAGCGCGATGCAGCGGGGCGGCATGGCGATCGACGCCCGCTCGCTGGAAAACCTGAAGCTGCAGGCGCGGCGCGACCAGGCGGGTACCGTCAGGCAGGCCGCCCGCCAGTTCGAGGCCCAGTTCGCCCAGATGCTGCTGTCGCAGATGCGCCAGTCGTCGATGGCGGGCGATGGTCCGCTGGCCCAGGCGCTGAACAGTCCCGCCTCGCAGACCTGGCGGGGAATGCTGGACCAGCAGCTGGCGCAGAAGCTGGCCGGCGTGGCCGAGGCGGGCAGCGGTCCCGCGCCGGCGCGCAGCGGCCTGGGGCTGGCCGACATGCTGGAGAAACAACTGACGCGTCCTGTCGTGTCGCCGGAGTCCCTGCGCCGCACCGGACTGCCGCTGTCGATGTCCACCCTGGAGCTGGCGCGGGGCCGCGCCACGGGCACCCCTGCCACGGCGACCAGCGGCATGATAGGCGGGATGGAAGCCGCGGCGCTGGCGGGGGGATCGGCCTCCCCGCGGCGCATAGA
>NZ_JAOCLR010000012.1:0-141486 GCF_029845405.1 Pigmentiphaga sp. GD03639 | reverse complement strand
CGCCTTGGGTCGGCCCGGCGCCGGGCCCCGTAGGGGCGAAACCGGTGGCCCGGCGGAGCCGGATCCGCGGTTTCCTGGGTCTGGGGCGGTTGTCTGGGTTTGGGAGGTTCGGTTTTCTGAATCGTCAGGGTTGATCCTAGTTGGCGGAGGCTTGACGCGCTTAGGTTCATGAACTATCTTTCATTCAACAGCTGGTTGATGCACTAAGATGCATAAACGTCGAGGAGATATCATGAGCAACGTCGTTCAGGCCGATCAGGCTGCCGGGAAGGTGGACTACCGCACGGATCCGTCCCGGTACCGGCATTGGAAGCTGAGTTTCGAGGGGCCGGTGGCGACGCTGGGCCTGGATATCGCCGAGGATGGCGGGTTGCGGCCGGGGTATCGGCTCAAGCTCAATTCCTACGACCTGGGCGTGGACATCGAGCTGCACGACGCCCTGAACCGTATCCGTTTCGAGCATCCCGAAGTGCGCACGGTGGTGGTTACCAGCATGAAGGACCGGATTTTCTGTTCGGGCGCCAACATCTTCATGCTGGGCCTGTCGAGCCACGCCTGGAAGGTGAATTTCTGCAAGTTCACCAACGAGACCCGCAACGGCATCGAGGACTCCAGCCGCCATTCCGGGTTGAAGTTCCTGGCCGCCATCAACGGCGCCTGCGCCGGCGGCGGTTATGAACTGGCGCTGGCTTGCGACGACCTGGTGCTGATCGACGACAAGTCCTCGTCGGTGTCGCTGCCCGAGGTGCCGCTGCTGGGCGTGCTGCCCGGTACGGGCGGCCTGACCCGCGTCACCGACAAGCGCCACGTGCGCCATGACCTGGCGGACATTTTCTGCACGACCAGCGAAGGCGTGCGGGGCCAGCGCGCGGTGGAATGGCGGCTGGTCGATTGCGCGCCCAAGCCTTCGCAGTTCGCCCAGGTGGTACAGGAGCGCGCGCAACGGCTGGCCGAGTCCAGCGATCGCCCTGCGGGCGCCCGCGGCGTGCCCCTGGCCCGCATCGAGCGCACCGAGGAGGCCGATGCGCTGGGCTATCGCTACGTGGACGTGCGCATCGACCGCGCCAACCGCAGCGCCGTGTTCACCGTGAAGGCGCCGGATGCCGCGCAGCCCGAGGACGTGGACGGCATCGTGGCGGCCGGCGCGGATTGGTGGCCGATGGCGATGGCGCGCGAACTGGATGACGCCATCCTGCACATGCGCACCAACGAACTGGACATCGGCACCTGGCTGCTCAAGACCCAGGGCGATGCCGACCGGGTGCTGGCCTGCGACGCCACGCTCCAGCGGCATGCCGGGAACTGGTTCGTGCGCGAGGTCACGGGCCTGCTGCGGCGTACGCTGGCTCGGCTGGACGTTTCGTCCCGCTCGCTGTTCGCGCTGATCGAACCCGGTTCATGCTTTGCCGGCACGCTGGCCGAACTGGCCTTCGCCGCCGACCGCGCCTACATGCTGGCGCTGCCCGACGAACCCGGCCGCGCGCCGCGGCTGACGCTGTCGGAACTGAATTTCGGCACCTACCCGATGGTCAACGGCCAGTCGCGCCTGGCCCGCCGGTTCTACGAAGAGGCCGAGCCGCTCGCCGCCGCGCGCGCCCGGGCCGGCCAGGCGCTGGACGCGGACGCGGCCTACGCGCTGGGCCTGGTGACGGCGGCGCCGGACGACATCGACTGGGCCGACGAGATCCGCATCGCCATCGAGGAGCGCGCCGCCATGTCGCCGGATGCCCTGACCGGGCTGGAGGCCAACCTGCGCTTCGCCAGCCAGGAAACCATGGAAACCCGGATTTTCGGCCGTTTGAGCGCGTGGCAGAACTGGATCTTCAACCGTCCGAACGCGGTGGGGGAAAAGGGCGCCCTGAAGGTGTACGGCAAGGGCGAGAAAGCGGCCTTCGATCTGAATCGAGTGTAACCATCCCGCAGTCCGGACCAACGGAGTCGAGACATGTCCAGCATCAACTACAGCGAGAAGATTCCCAACAACGTCAATCTGTCGGAGGACCGCACGCTGCAACGCGCGCTGGAACAATGGCAGCCGAACTTCCTGAGCTGGTGGGGCGACGTCGGTCCGGAAGGAAGCACGAACTACGACGTCTACCTGCGCACCGCCATCAGCGTCGATCCGCAGGGCTGGGCCCAGTTCGGCCACGTGAAGATGCCCGACTACCGCTGGGGCATCTTCCTGAACCCGGCCGAGAAGGACCGCAAGATCCATTTCGGCGATCACATGGGCGAGGCCGCGTGGCAGGACGTTCCGGGCGAGCACCGCGCCAACCTGCGCCGCATCATCGTCACGCAGGGGGATACCGAGCCGGCGTCGGTGGAGCAGCAGCGCCACCTGGGGCTGACCGCCCCGTCCATGTACGACCTGCGCAACCTGTTCCAGGTCAACGTCGAGGAAGGCCGCCACCTGTGGGCCATGGTCTACCTGCTGCACCGCTATTTCGGCCGCGACGGCCGCGAGGAAGCCGAGGCGCTGCTGGATCGCCGCTCGGGCGACCAGGACAACCCCCGCATACTGGGGGCCTTCAACGAGCGCACCCCGGACTGGCTGTCCTTCTTCATGTTCACGTATTTCACCGACCGCGACGGCAAGTTCCAGTTGAGCGCGCTGGCCGAATCGGGTTTCGATCCGCTGGCCCGCACGACCAAGTTCATGCTGACCGAGGAAGCGCACCACATGTTCGTGGGCGAGTCGGGCGTCTCGCGCGTGATCCAGCGCACCTGCGAGGTGATGAACCAGCTCAAGACCGACGACCCCGCCCGCATCCGCGCGGCCGGCGTGATCGATTTCGGCACCATCCAGCGCTACCTGAATTTCCACTACAGTGTCACGATCGACCTGTTCGGCGCCGACGAGTCTTCCAACGCCGCGGCCTTCTACAGCTCCGGCCTGAAGGGGCGCTACGAGGAGGGCAAGCGTACCGACGACCACAAGCTGCGCAACGAGAGCTACAAGGTGCTGGAAGTGCGCGACGGCAAGCTGGTCGAGAAGGACGTCCCCATGCTGAACGGCCTGAACGAAGTCCTGCGCGACGACTACATCAAGGATTCGATGGCGGGCGTGGCGCGCTGGAACAAGGTGATCGAGAAGGCCGGCATCCCCGTGCGGCTGACCGTGCCGCACAAGGCGTTCAACCGCCAGATCGGTTCGTTGTCCGGCGTGCGCGTTTCGCCCGAGGGCCAGGTCGTGTCGCAGGCCGAGTGGGACGCCAAGAAGGACCAGTGGCTGGCCACGCCGGAAGACCGCGCCTTCGTCGCCTCGTTGATGGGGCGCGTGGTCGAGCCGGGCAAGTTCGCCAACTGGATCGCGCCTCCGGTCATGGGCATCAATCGCCAGCCGGTGGATTTCGAGTACATCCGGTTCAACTGAGCAAGCCCCCATCATGGATACGCCAGTCCAGACGGTCGTCATCAAGCAGCACCTGATCGACCCGGAAATCTGCATACGCTGCAACACGTGCGAAGCGACGTGTCCCGTCGGGGCCATCACGCACGACGACAACAACTACGTCGTGCGGGCCGACGTATGCAACAGTTGCATGGCCTGTGTGCCGCCGTGCCCCACGGGGGCGATCGACAACTGGCGTTCCGTTCCGAAATCCGCCGCCTACAGCATCGAGGACCAGTTCACGTGGGACGAGCTGCCCGGCGAACTTACCCCCGATCAACTGGCGGCGGCGGGCGCGGAAGCGATCGAGGAAGAGGCCGTCCAGGAAGCGGCGCCGCTTCCCGTTGCGCCTGGCGCCGACGAGGCGTTCAATTCGGGCGCCTATGGCGCCACCACGCCTCCGTGGTCGGCCGCCCATGCCTATACGAACCTTTATGGCCCGCGCAATCCGATCACGGCCACCGTGGTCGGCAACGTGCGCGTCAACGAGCCCGGCACGCAGAACGAGACCCATCACATCGTGCTGGATTTCGGCTCGCTGCCGTTTCCGGTGCTGGAAGGGCAGTCCATCGGCATCGTGCCGCCGGGGACCGACGGCCAGGGCAAGGCGCACCACGCGCGCCAGTACTCCATCGCCAGTCCCCGCAACGGCGAGCGGCCCGGCTACAACAACATTTCCCTGACGGTCAAGCGCGTGACGGCCGATCATCAAGGCAATCCGGTGCAGGGCCTCTGTTCGAATTACGTGTGCGACCTGAAGGTGGGGGACAAGGTCCAGGTCATCGGCCCCTTCGGCGCGTCGTTCCTGATGCCCAACCATCCGCGTTCGCACATCGTGATGATCTGTACCGGGACCGGCAGCGCGCCCATGCGGGCCATGACCGAGTGGCGCCGCCGCCTGCGCGGAAAGGGGCGGTTCGAGAGCGGCAAGCTGATGCTGTTCTTCGGCGCCCGCACCAAGGAAGAACTGCCTTATTTCGGTCCCCTGATGAGCCTGCCCAAGGATTTCATCGACATCAACCTGGCGTTCTCGCGCGCGCCGGGCGCGCCCAAGCGCTATGTCCAGGATCTGATGCGCGAGCGCGCCGCCGACCTGGCGGGGCTGCTGCAGGATGCCAATACGCATTTCTATGTCTGTGGACTCAAGAGCATGGAAGAGGGCGTCGTCCTCGCATTGCGCGACGTGGCCTTGCAGGCCGGGCTGAACTGGGAGGCCATCTCGGGTTCGCTCAAGCGCGAAGGCCGCCTGCATCTCGAAACCTACTAAAGGGAAGCCCACCCCCCGCGCGCTTCGCGCGCCCGGTATGGCGAGCTCCCAGCCGCGACGCGGTACCCTGGATCAAGAGACGATCAAGGGGTAAGACACCATGGAATCCGACATGGAAACATTGCAGATAGCCAGGAACGAATCGGGCGTGGTCGACGTGCGCATGGCGCGGCCCGAAGTCTTCAACGCCTTCGACGAACGGATGATCGAAGAACTGGCGCAGGCCTTCGCCGAACTGGGCAGCGATCCGTCCACGCGCGCGATCGTGCTTTCCGGGGAAGGCAAGGCGTTCAGCGCGGGCGCGGACCTGCAGTGGATGCAGCGCGCCAGCCAGGCCAGCGAGGAATGGAACCTGGAGGACGCGCGGCGCTTCGCCGCCATGCTCGATGCCATCGCGTCCTGTCCCAAGCCGACGATCGCCCGCGTCCATGGCGTGGCGCTGGGCGGCGGCGTGGGGCTGGCCTGCGCGTGCGACATGGCGGTGGCCAGCAGCGATGCCCGTTTTGCCGCCAGCGAGGCCCGCTTCGGCATCCTGCCCGCCGTCATCAGCCCCTATCTCGTCAATGCGGTGGGCAAGCGCCATGCCTTGCGCCTGGCGCTGACCGCCGCGCGCATCGACGCGCAGACGGCGCTGCACATGGGTATGGTGCAGCAGGTGGTCGACGCCGCCGGCCTGGATGCCGCGGTGCAGGCGATCGTGGCCGAACTGCTGGCCAATGGTCCGCATGCGCTGGCCGAGATCAAGGCCTTGTTCGGACGGCTGGAGGTCGGTCCCGTCACCCCCGAGGTGCGCGAGCTGACGGCTCGCACGATCAGCCGGGTGCGGGGCACGGACGAGGCGCGCGAGGGATTCGCCGCCTTCCTGGCCAAACGGCCCGCGGCCTGGATCCGGCAATAGTCAGGCAGGGCCGCCAGCTTCCGCGCACGGCGGTCCGCCGGACCGCCGTTCTTGCATGTCCACGATCCCACCGTCTCCAAGGAGAGCCGCGATGCCTCGTTCCCTAGCCGTAGAAACCCAGGATTTCCGCATCGACCTCGCCGACGACGGCGTGGCCGAACTCGTGCTGGGGCCGGCGGGCGGCATGCCGGCGCTGGGCGCCGACGGCCACGCCGAACTCGCCGCCGTCTGGCCGCGCCTGGCGCGCGAACCGGGCGTGCGCTGTGTCCTGGTACGCAGCGAGGGCAAGGGGTTCTGCGCCGGCGGACACATGGAACTGGTGCAGGGCATGCTGGAACACGAGAGCGACCGGCTGCGCGTCATGCGCGAGGCGCGCGACATCGTCCAGGGCATGATCGACTGCGACCTGCCCGTGGTGTCCGCCATCAACGGCGCGGCGGTGGGGGCCGGCGCGGTGCTGGCCCTGCTGGCCGACGTGTCCGTCGCAGCCAGAAGAGCCAAGCTGATCGACGGCCACACCAAGCTGGGCGTGGCGGCGGGCGATCACGCGGCCATCATCTGGCCGCTGCTTTGCGGCATGGCCAAGGCCAAGTACCATCTGCTGACCTGCGCGCCCCTGGACGGCGAAGCGGCCGAACGCATCGGGCTGGTCAGCCTGTGCGTGGACGATGCCGAGCTGCTGTCCACGGCGCGGGGCATCGCCGCGCAACTCGCCGCTGGCAGCCCTACCGCGCTGGCCTGGACCAAGCGCAGCCTGAATCACTGGCTGCGCGCCGCCTGGCCGGCCTTCGAGCATTCCCTGGCGATGGAGATCATGGGATTCGCGGGGGCCGACGCGCGCGAGGGGCTCGCGGCATTGAGCGAAAAGCGGCCGCCGCGTTTCGGCGCGTCCACGACCAGGAGAACGACCCAATGAAGTTTGCCGATTTCCAGCCCGGCATGATCATCGAAGCCGGCCCCCGGCGGATCGAGGAAACGGAGATGCTGGCGTTCGCGCGCAGCTACGATCCGCAGTGGTTCCATGTGGACGGCAAGGCGGCGGGCAAGGGCCGGTTCGGGGCGCTGATCGCCAGCGGATGGCAGACCTGCGGCATCGCGATGGAGCTGGCGGTCAGGGCCGTGCTGCACGACTCCGAGTCGTTCGCGTCGCCGGGCGTGGAGGAGGTCCGCTGGCCCCATCCGGTCATGTCGGGAGACGAATTGCGACTGCGCGCCGAGGTGCTGGAAGTGCGGACTTCGCGCAGCCGGCCCGAACTGGGCGTGCTGCGGTGGCGCTGGCATCTGTTGAACCAGGACGGCAAGGAGGTCCTGGAGTTGACGGCCACGAGCCTGTTCGACCTGAAGCCCGAGGCGCCGCGAGGCTGACGCCCGGCTTCGTCGCGGCCTTATTTCCTGGCGTGGACCTGGATGGTCTTGGTTTCGCCGGGGCCGCAGGTTCCGCATGTTCCGCAGCCGCTGCCGCAGCCCGCATCGGGCGTCGCGGCGCCCAGGCTCCTGCCCAGCTTCCGCACCCAGGCGGCCTGGCCCGGACGGTCCATGCGGCGCGCGAGCCAGGACTGCATGCGCATGCGAGTCTTGGGCGCGAACCGGCCGAAGGCCTTGATCACGCAGGCGGCGACGATCAGCGCCACCAGCGTCATTTCGAACAGGGAATAGGCGCTCACGGAAGCCTCCCGGAAATCAGGTCAGCAGCCTCGTCACCTGGTAGGTGATGAAGGATGCGATGTAAGCCAGCCCGAACAGGTAGCCCGCGGTCAGCGCGACCACCTTCCAGGAATTCGTTTCGCGCCGGATCACGGCCAGCGTCGACAGGCATTGCGGCGCGAAGATGAACCAGGCCAGCAGCGAGAACGCGGTCGCCAGCGGCCATTGGGCGGCGATCAGCGGCGTCAGCATGGTCGAGGCCGCGTCGTCGTCGGCGGCCGACAGCGCGTACACCGTGGCCAGCGCGCCCACCGCGACTTCCCGCGCGGCCAGGCCGGGGATCAGCGCGATCGATATCTGCCAGTTGAAGCCGATGGGCGCGAACACGGTCTGCAGGGCTTCCCCGATGCGGCCGGCGAAGCTGTACTCGATGGCCGGGCCGGTGGCGCCCTCGGGCGGGCCGGGGAAGCTGGACAGGAACCAGATCAGCACGGTCAGCGCCATGATGATGCCGCCCACGCGCGCCAGGAAGATGCGTGCCCGCTCGACCAGCCCGGTGGCCACGTCGCGCAGGTTGGGGATGCGGTAGGAGGGCAGTTCCAGCAGCAGCGAATGTTCCGTGGCGTCGCGGCGCAGCAGCTTCATGACCCAGGACACCACCAGGGCGCTGACGATGCCGGCCACGTACAGCGCGAACAGCGTGACGCCCTGGAGGTTGAAGATGCCGAGCACCGTCCGGCTGGGAATGAAGGCGCCGATCAGCAGCGTGTAGACCGGCAGGCGCGCCGAGCAGGTCATCAGCGGCGCGACCAGGATGGTGGCCAGCCGGTCGCGCGGGTCCTGGATGGTGCGCGTGGCCATGATGCCCGGGATCGCGCAGGCGAAGCTCGACAGCAGCGGGATGAAGGAGCGGCCGGTCAGGCCGGCGCCCACCATCATACGGTCCAGCAGGAAGGCGGCGCGCGGCAGATAGCCCGACTCTTCCAGCAGCAGGATGAAGAAGAACAGGAACAGGATCTGCGGCAGGAACACCAGCACGCTGCCGGCGCCGGCGATGATGCCGTCCACCAGCAGGCTGTTGAGCATGCCTTCGGGCAGCGTCTGGCCCACCCAGGCGCCCAGGGACGAGACCGACGTCTCGATCAGGTCCATGAGCGGCTCGGCCCACGAGAACACGGCCTGGAACATCAGGAACATGACGATGGCCAGCGTGACCAGCCCCAGCACGGGGTGCAGGACCCAGCGGTCGATGGCGTCGTCGATGGCGGCGGTGCGCCGCGGCATCGACACGGCCTCGCTCAGCAGCCCGTTGACTGCCTGGTGCAGGTCGGTGCCGGCGGGCAGCGCGGGCGGCGCGGCGGGCATGTCGTCGTCGATGCGCGCCAGCAGCTGCGCCGCGCCGTCGCGCTTGATCGCGATGGTTTCGACGATGGGGATGCCCAGCGCCTGCTGGAGCTTGTCGCGGTCGATCCGGATGCCGCGCTTGGCGGCGGCGTCCACCATGTTGAGCGCCAGGACCATGGGCAGCCCGAGCCGCTGCAGTTCCAGCACGAAGTGCAGGTGCAGGCGCAGGTTGGTCGCGTCCACCACGGCCACCAGCAGGTCCGGACGGCGCTCGCCGGCGAAGTTGCCCATGCAGACGTCGCGGGTGATGGCTTCGTCCGGGCTCGTGGCATGCAGGCTGTAGGCGCCGGGCAGGTCCAGCACGCTGACCTGCAGGCCCGAGGGCGTGACCAGCCTGCCCTCCTTGCGCTCGACGGTGACGCCGGCGTAGTTGGCCACCTTCTGGCGGCTGCCCGTCAGCAGGTTGAACAGGGCGGTCTTTCCGCAGTTCGGGTTGCCGACCAGGGCAACGCGCAGATTGGACAAGGTAGTGGTGGACATCGGGATTCAGGAGGCGAGCGGTTCGACCAGGACCCGCGCGGCTTCGGAGCGGCGCAGGGCGAAACGGGTGAAACCGATCTGGATCAGCAGGGGGTCGGCTCCGATCGGGCCGCGCGCCACGATGCGCACGCGCTCGCCCGCCACGAAGCCCAGGTCGCGCAGGCGCACGGCGATGGGGTCCGCCGGGGCGGCGTCTTCGACGGCGTTGACGGCGGCGTCATGGCCATAAGGTAGCTCGGAGAGGCGGATAGCCATGTGCTCGGTTGGTAGAAGAAAATGAAAACGATTACTAATTATAAAAGTTTTGCACCGATCCGGGGCGAATAGCCGCCATATCGACAAGGGCAGGGGAAGCGGGCGGCCAGAGGTAAGGAATTGCTAGCCGCTCCACCGTGGCGGCCGGGCATCGGTTATCTTGATGCCGTCACATCACCGAAGGGGGAGATATGAAGGCATCCGTCATCATCGGCCTGCTGCTGATCGTGCTGGGCGTGGTCGCGCTGGGCTACAAGAGTTTTTCGTACACGTCGGAAGAAACGCTGCTCAAGGTGGGTCCGGTCGAGGCCACGGCCGATACTCGTAAGACGGTTCCCATTCCCACCTGGGCCGGCGTGGCCGCCATCGTGGTCGGCGCCGCGGTGATCGTGCTGGGACGCCGGCGCTAGCCGCCGCGCCCGGGCGGCTCAGACGTCGGCCGTCTCGGTCTGCGAGCTTTCGCGCGCCGGCTGGGAAGCGGGCCGGGGCGCCAGCGCCGAAGGAAGCGCAGGCAGCTCCAGCGGCCGGCGCCGCTTGGACTTCACCACCGCCGGCTCGCCCGCGTCGGTCAGGTGGGTCCAGTACACGAGCCGCAACTGGCCGTGCTCGTCCTCGACCAGGGCCGACAGGCTTTCCACCCAATCCCCGTCATTGCAGTACAGCACCCCGTCCACATGCCGGATCTCCGGCTTGTGGATGTGGCCGCACACGACGCCATCGTAGCCCTGGCGCCTGGCCTCGTTGACCAGCACGTCCTCGAAGTTGGTGATGAAGGACACGGCGTTCTTCACCTTGTGCTTCAGGTATTGCGACAGCGACCAGTAGTGCAGCCCCAGCCGGCGGCGCACGCGGTTGAAGTGCAGGTTGAGCCATAGCGCGAAGGTGTAGAGCGTATCGCCCAGGTGGGCCAGCCACTTGCTGTGCTGGATCACGCCGTCGAACTGGTCGCCGTGGGTGACCCACAGGCGCTTGCCGTCGGCCGTGACGTGGACCGCGTCTTCCTGGACCTGGATGTCGCCGAAGGCGTAGCCGATGAACTGGCGGGCGAATTCATCGTGGTTGCCGGGAATGAAGATGACCCGCGTGCCCTTGCGCGCCTTGCGCAATACTTTCTGCACCACGTCGTTGTGGGCCTGCGGCCAGGTCCAGCTTTTGCGAAGCTGCCAGCCGTCGATGATGTCGCCGACCAGGTAGAGGGTCTCGGCCTCGTTGTGCTTGAGGAAGTCCAGCAAGTGGCTGGCGTTGCAGCCGGCGGTTCCCAGATGCAGATCCGAGATCCAGATGGTGCGCCATTGGGTGGGGGGCGATGTCGTCACGCTGGCCGGGAGGATGTTTCCATGGAATGAATGGAAACATGCCGCGATGACGTGTTTGTGACGGTGCGGGACCGTTGTCAGGCCGCGTCGCTTTTCGCCGTGTCCGAAGCGTGCAGGGCGTCCAGGCGCTCTTCGACGAAGGCCCGCACACCGGCGTCATGGGCAAGGGCCATGTGCCCGACGCGGGCGACCACGAGACAGGCCGCTGCACCCGGCAGCAGGGCGCGGTCGACCGGGCAGACGATGTTGTCGTGGTGCGAGGCGATGCAGGTGCAGCGGCTGGCCACGGCCGGTGTCTCGGCGGTCTGCAGGTCGCACAGCCACGGGCTGTCGGGCAGCATCTGGGCCGCGCACAAGCCGCGTCCGAAGCGCGCGTGCCAGGTACCCCGGTGCGGCGTGCCCAGCGTGATGACGTGGTCGATGGGCGCGTCGGGCGCGATGCGCAGCGCGGCCCGCGCCGCGAGGCCGCCCATGCTGTGGGCGATCACGGTCACGCGCTCGTGGCCCGCGCGCAGCGCCAGCGCGGCGGCCTCGGCGGCCACCTGCGCGCCGAATCCGTCTATGCCGGCCCGCGGAGGTTCCAGGTCCAGCGCGGCGACGATCCAGCCGCGCGCGGCCAGCCAGGTATCGAAGTCGCGCCAGATGCCCCGATTGCAGCCGTAGCCGTGCACCAGCAGCACGGCGCCCCGGGGGCGGGCCGGCACGCGGATGGGCCAGCGGTGCCGCCACGGGATGTCGAGGTACATGTTGCGCAGGGACAGGTAGATTTCCTCGGGCATGGCGGCCAGCCAGCCGGGCGGGCCGGCGGGGCCGGTGCGATCGGTCAGCAGCCGGGCCAGCGCGAAGCCCAGGGCGACGATCGCCGCGTGGATGACGACGGCCAGCAGGAGCGCGGTCAGCAGGGCCGCGGGCCAGGGCAGCCATGCCGACAGCGCCCAGGAGGTCAGGGCCACCAGGATCGCCACGCCGAGCGTGAACCCGCGCATGGCCCAAGCCATCATGCGGCGGGACCTCGCGTGGCCGGGCGTGCGGCCAGTTCGGCGGCCTTGGCGCGCACGCGCGCATCGGCCGCCTGTTCCAGGAAGGCGCGGGCCTTGGCGAGAAAGGCCGGGGTGGCGGTCTCGGGCAGGCGGTCGAGCCAGGGCAGCGCGGCGTCGATGTCGCCGCGCTCGATCAAGAGGCGAGCGTAGTTGAACTGTCCGCGGAAGTCGCCTCCCTCGGCCGCGCGTCGGTAGTGTTCGAACGCCTGCTGCCTGTCGACGGGCACTTCCCAGCCGTCCTCGTGGAAGCCGCCGATGATATTGATCGACTTGGCATGGCCCAGGGCCGCCGCCTTTTCGAACCACGCCAGCGCCTGCGCCCGGTCCGCGGCAACACCCTCGCCCAGCGCCAGGGCGGTCGCATAGTTGTACATGCCCCAGTCCAGCCCCTGTTGCGCGGCCAGCCGGTACCAGTAGGCCGCCAGCACGAGGTTGACGGGCACGCCCCAGCCGTGGTGGTGGCATTGGCCGAGCATGTTCATGGCCATGGGGTGGTCGGCGTCGGCGGCACGCTTGAACCAGTACACGGCCTGTTCCCGATCGACGGGCAGGCCCTGGCCGTCCAGCAGCATCTGTCCGAACACCGCCTGCGCCTCGACGACACCGCCTTCAGCCGCCGCCCGCACCCAGGCCGCGGCGCGCTCGCGCGGGCCGCGCAGGATCTCGGCCAGGTCGTCGGCGGTGGCGGCGTTCAGTCGCTGTGGAGAGATGGGCTCCATGGTTTTGCGGGTGTTGATGGGACTCATGGAATTGTGCATCAAGAACTTGGGTTCCAAACACGGCCGTGTCCGGAGGCGCGGGGCCGCATGGGGCGCAACGGAGCCGGTCCTGGCCTTTGGCCAGGACTTCCCGGCGTTCAGGTGCTTGGCGGGGCGGGCGCAGAACTCGGGCGGGCACAGTCCCCCGGACTGTGCCTACTGCCGCGCTCAGACAGCTGCGCCCTTGCTTCCCCACCAAGCACCTGAACGCCGGCGGCTCCAATGCGCCCCATCCGGCCCCGCGCCCCCGGACACGGCCTGCAACGTCGCGAAGCGTGGCTCACATGGAGCGGGGTAGGGCGGAAAAGAAAAGAGGCGCCTTACTCACGCAAGGCACCTCCCACAGGCCAACCAGGACACGCAGAATAGCCGCCCCCCGCCAGCCTATTAGTCCCCCACGGCACAGCGGATCCGGCTCTGCCGGTCCGCCAGTGCCGCCCCCTGGGGGGCGCGCGTAAGCGCGTAGGGGGGGTCAATACTTCAAGTTGAGGTTCAGGATCGCGGCGCGGCCGGCGCCGACCGACGCGTAGTGGGTCGAGTAGGTCGTGGTGAAGTAGCGCTTGTCGGTCAGGTTCATCAGGTTCAGCTGCAGGCTGACGTTGCGGTTGATCCGGTAGGCCGCCATCGCGTCGAAGCGGGTGTAGCCGGGGATGTAGCGGCGCACCGCCGCGTTAGAACCGTATTGCTTGCTGGAGATGAACACGCCGCCGCCGATCGAGAAGTCGCTGTTGATGGCATACGTGGTCCACAGCGTGGCCGTGTGCTTGGGCGTGTTGGGGAACGCCTGGCCGCTGGCGGCGGCGGTGTCCCGGCCCAGGTCGCGGACTTCGCTGTCCAGGAACGTGTAGCCGCCGAACACTTGCCAGGCCTTGGTGATGTTGCCCGAGGCACCGATTTCGAAGCCGTTGATGCGGCGGTTGCCGGCCATGGCGTAGGTGCCGTCGGGCTGGGTCACGCGGGCGTTGGTGGTGTCGATGCGGAAGATCGCCCCGGACAGCGCCAGGCGGTTGTCCAGCACGTTCCACTTGGTGCCGACTTCCAGCGAACGGTTCTTCTCCGGAGCCATGTCCTTGGCGTTGACGCCCACGCCGTTGCGTCCCGGGACGATGCCCTGGGATTCCGAGCCCTGGCCCAGGGTGGAGTTCGCCGGCGTCGACGACGTGCCGTACGACACGTAGACGCTGCCGTTCTTGGCCGGCTTGTAGATCAGGCCCAGCTGGTAGTTGAACAGCGTGTCGCTGCGGCCCACGTCGGCGGTCGGGCTGACCAGGCCGGTCTTGTAGTTGTCCACGCGCGCGCCGAGGTTGGTCAGCCACTTCTCGCTCAGCTTGATGGTGTCGAAGCCGTAGACCGAGAAGGTGGTGGCCTTGAAGTGATTGTTGCGCTGGCCTTCGACCGTCGAGCCGTTCCACGGATCGTTGGGGTTGGGGTTGTAGAGGTCCGTGCAGTTGTAGCCGGACGGCGCGCCCACGCCCGCAGCGCAAGTCGCGGCTCCGGTATTGTTGGGGCTCGGCAGCGTGCGCGCGACGGTGTACGAGCCGGTGTCCGATTTCTCGCGCGAGATCTCGATGCCGGTGTTGAAGCTGTGCTCGTAGCCGCCCAGGTTGGCCTTGCCGAACAGTTCGGTCTGGTTGGCGATGGTGTGCACGCCGCCGGTGCGGGACTTCGCGTTGCGCCAGACGCGGCCGTCGTTCACGTTGCCCTGGCTGTCATCGGGGTTGGTCCACACGTAGCGCTGGTCCACGGACGTGTAGCGCAGCGTGTTGCGTACCGTGAGGTTGCTGCTGATGTCGTGTTCGACGCGGGCGGTGGCAACGTCCGAGCGGGTCTTGTAGAAGTCGCTTTTCAGGCCGTAGAAGTTGTCCATGTTGACGGTGACGGGGCGGATCGCCGTCACGCCGGCCGGGACCCGGTTGCCGTACATGAACGGGATGCCGGAGTCCGGCGTATCGTCGGTCTGGATGTGCGAATAGCTGAGGGTGACGCGGGTGGGGGTGTTCAAGCCCCAGGTAAACGACGGCGCGATACCCCAGCGGGATACGTCCACGCCGTTGCGGCCTGCGACGTCGGCGTCGTGCGCCATGGCATTCAGGCGGAAGGCCATGCTGTCGCCCAGCAACCAGTTGCCGTCGACCGTGGCGCGCTTGTAGTTGTCCGTGCCCAGGCCCAGCGTGGCATTGGTGAACTTCTCGGCCTTGGGGGTCTTGGTGATCAGGTTGATGCTGCCGCCCGCGCCGCCGCGGCCGCCGTAGGCGCCGTCCGGTCCCTTGATGACCTCGATCTGTTCGAGGTTGAAGACTTCACGCGTCACGGCGCCGATATCGCGCATGCCGTCGATGTACGTGCTCGATTGCGCGTCGTAGCCGCGGATGAAAGGCCGGTCGCCCAGCGGGTTGCCGCCTTCACCGGCCCCGAACGAGATGCCCGGTGTCAGGCGCAGCGCTTCGGTCAGCGTGGTGGACGCGGTGTTCTCGATGATTTCCTGAGGGATGACGGTGACGCTCTTGGGCGTGTCCAGCAGCGGCGCGGTGAATTTCTGCGAGGCGGACTGGTCGGCCTTGTACGCCGATTCGGCCTCGCCGCGCACCGTGATGGGCGCGAGCTGGCCGCTGGTGCGGGGCGCGTCGGCCGAGTTGGCGCTCTGCGCCTGGGCCTGGGCGGCGGGCACGAACGTGAGCGCGCTGATGGCGGCCGCCAGGGTATTGAACCGGAACTGGTTCGTAGATATCACCGTGAAATCCCCCGAAGGTGGGCGCGAGGCCCGTCATAGATGCGGGGCGGGGTGTCTGGCCCCCGCCCTCGTGAGATGAGATGAAACTCTAACGAAGAATGATTCGCATTCTTCGTTGACCAGGGAAGATAGGCGCCGTGAGCTTACAGATAGCTGAACAGTGGCCGACAAGCCGGGGATTTCGTGAAAAATGCAACACCAGGCGCCGGATTTCCGGCGCCTGGCCGGGGACGGATCACCGCGTGGAGACGAGCCGGGTGCCGACGATGCGATCGTGGGGGAACTGGCGGTCGTGGTCGAAGAAGGTCCAGACGAAACCCAGTCCGGTCAGCGTGAAGGGCCAGGCCAGGACGTAGCGCAGCACGGCTTTCCAGACCGGCGGGCGGCCGCCGCCGGCGTCGATCAGCCGGATGTGCCAGGTCTTCATGGGCAGGGTCTGTCCACCCAGCCGCCAGCACAGCACGAAATAGACGCCGATGACGCAGAACAGCCACGCCTGCCGCTCGTGCCGCAGCATGAGCGCATGCCGGCTCTGGGTCAGGGTATCGAACAGATAGTCGGCCACGAACACCACCCCGAACAGCAGGATGGCTTCATACATCATGCAGGCGAACCGGCGCCAGCGGCCCGGCGCGGCCTGGAGGGCGGGAGAGGCGGAAGGGGTGTCGTTCATGGGGCGCTACGATAACCGAGCATGGCCGGCTCCGTCCGCCCGTGGCCGCGACCCGGGGGAAAATCCCAGTCACTGCGGTGAGCCTTGACCGCATCGCAACATTCCTGATAGCCTAGCGGGCTCGCCGAAAGCGTTACAAAAGTCGACGGCAGAGAGCTTCATCTGACGCCAGGCACCCTTCGGCGTCATGCAGTGCAGTCAACCAAGCCTGGCCCGCGCCAAAAGCGTTGTGGCGGCCTTAGCCCCAGGGCGAAGGCAGTCCGGTCCCGGCCTTCCGTTTCAACCTTCAGTGCTCGTTCCGGTGAACGTGCGCGAGGTCGGCAAGGTGGGCGAGTGGAACGGTTCCGTGAACCGTGAAGCGTCGCCGCATGTTGCCGGTGCCCGCGCAGGTTTGGTTTCCCTGCCTGAGGCAGTACCGCCCGGGGCGTCAGCGCGAACTTGAATGGACGAAAATCCAATGGAACTCACAGGCGCAGAGATCGTCGTGCGCGCCCTGGCCGACGAAGGGGTCGAACATGTGTTCGGCTATCCGGGCGGCTCGGTCTTGTACATCTACGACGAGATCTTCAAGCAAGACAGATTCAAGCACATCCTGGTGCGTCACGAGCAGGCAGCCGTGCACGCCGCGGACGCGTATTCGCGCGTATCGAACCGCGTCGGCGTGGCGCTGGTCACCAGCGGTCCCGGCGTGACTAACGCGGTCACCGGCATCGCCACCGCCTACATGGACTCCATCCCCATGGTGGTGCTGACCGGCCAGGTGCCCACCTCGGCCATCGGCCAGGATGCCTTCCAGGAAGCCGACACGGTCGGCATCACCCGGCCGTGCGTCAAGCACAACTTCCTGGTCAAGGACGTCAAGGACCTCGCGGACGTCATCCGCAAGGCCTTCTATATCGCCCGCACCGGCCGTCCCGGCCCTGTGCTGGTCGACATCCCCAAGGACATCACGATCGCCCGCGGGAAGTACACCCCGCCGACGGGCGAGATCAAGATGCGTTCCTACTCGCCCGTCGTGAAGGGGCACCAGGGCCAGATCAAGAAGGCGGTCCAGCTGCTGCTGCAGGCCGAGCGCCCCATGATCTACACCGGCGGCGGCGTGATCCTGTCCGACGCCGCGCCCGAGCTGACCAAGCTCGTGCAGATGCTGGACATGCCCTGCACCAACACGCTGATGGGCCTGGGCGCGTTCCCGGCGGACGACCGGCGCTTCGTGGGCATGCCCGGCATGCACGGCACCTACGAAGCCAACATGGCGATGCAGCACTGCGACGTGCTGGTGGCCATCGGCGCCCGCTTCGACGACCGCGTCATCGGCAATCCCAAGCATTTCGCGCAGAACGCCCGCAAGATCGTCCACATCGACATCGACCCGTCGTCGATCTCCAAGCGCGTGAAGGTCGACGTGCCCATCGTGGGCGACGTCAAGGACGTGCTGGTGGACTTCCTGGCGCAGGTCGAGGCCTCGCTCAAGGAAACCCGGCGCAATCCCGAGCAGATCGCCGGATGGTGGAAGCAGATCGGTGCCTGGCGCGAGCGCGAGTGCCTGAAGTACAAGTCCTCCAATGACGTCATCAAGCCGCAGTTCGTGATCGAGAAGCTGTGCGAGATCACCCGCGGCGAGGCCTTCGTGACCTCGGACGTGGGCCAGCACCAGATGTGGGCCGCGCAGTACTACCGCTTCAACAAGCCGCGCCGCTGGGTCAATTCCGGCGGCCTGGGCACCATGGGTGTGGGCCTGCCGTACGCCATGGGCGTGCAGATGATGCATCCGGATGCCGACATCGCCGTCATCACCGGCGAAGGCTCGATCCAGATGAACATCCAGGAGCTGTCGACCTGCCAGCAGTACCACCTCAGCCCCAAGATCCTGTGCCTGAACAACCGGTACCTGGGCATGGTGCGCCAGTGGCAGCAGATCGACTACGGCTCGCGCTATGCCGAGTCGTACATGGATTCGCTGCCTGACTTCGTCAAGCTGGTCGAGGCGTACGGCCACGTCGGCATGCGCATCGAAAGCCCCCGCGACGTCGAGGGCGCGCTGCGCGAAGCCTTCACCACGCACAAGAAACGCCTGGTGTTCCTGGACATCATCACGGACCGCACGGAAAACGTGTGGCCCATGGTGAAGGCCGGCAAGGGCCTGACCGAGATGCTGCTCGGTTCCGAAGACCTGTAAGGAGCGCACATGAGACATGCCATATCCGTGCTCCTGGAGAACGAAGCCGGTGCACTTTCCCGGGTGGTCGGGCTTTTCTCGGCCCGCGGCTACAACATCGAGACCCTGACCGTCGCCCCGACCGAGGATGCCACCCTTTCGCGCATGACCATCGTCACCTCGGGCTCCGACGACGTCATCGAGCAGATCACCAAGCACCTGAACCGCCTGGTCGAGGTGGTCAAGGTGGTGGACCTGACCGAGGCGCCCCACATCGAACGCGAACTGATGCTGATCAAGGTTCGCGCGGTAGGCAAGGAGCGCGAGGAAATGAAGCGGATGGTCGATATCTTCCGCGGCCATATCGTCGACGTGACCGACAAGAGCTACACCGTCGAGCTGACCGGCGACAAGGGCAAGCTCGACGCGTTCATCGAAGCGCTCGATCGCGCCAGCATCCTTGAAACGGTGCGCACCGGCAGTTGCGGCGTCGGCCGTGGCGAACGGGTATTGAAGATCTAACCCCCTGATTGGTAGTCCCCCCCTACGCGCTGACGCGCGCCCCCCAGGGGGCGGCACTGGCGGACCGGCAAAGCCGGATCCGCGGTGCCCTTGGCCTCTCGGGTTCACCCGCGGGGCCGAGGTGGGGGTGGTACGTGTTTGATTGAGTTTGAATTGATTCTGGATTGAATTTTGGAGAGCATCCATGAAAGTTTTCTACGATAAAGATTGTGATCTGTCGCTGATCAAGGGCAAGACCGTCGCCATCATCGGCTACGGCTCGCAAGGCCATGCCCATGCCCAGAACCTGAACGATTCCGGCGTCAAGGTCGTGGTCGGCCTGCGCAAGGGCGGGGCTTCGTGGGACAAGGCCGCCAACGCCGGCCTGACGGTCAAGGAAGTGAACGAGGCGGTGAAGGAAGCCGACGTCGTCATGATCCTGCTGCCCGACGAGAATATCGCCAAGGTCTACGCCGAGAACGTCGGCCCCAACATGAAGAAGGGCGCCGTGCTGGCCTTCGCCCACGGCTTCAACGTCCACTACGGCGCCGTCGTGCCCCGTGAGGACGTGGACGTCATCATGGTCGCTCCCAAGGCCCCCGGCCACACTGTGCGCTCCACCTACACCCAGGGCGGCGGCGTGCCCCACCTGGTGGCCGTGTACCAGGACAAGTCCGGTGCCGCCCGCGACATCGCCCTGTCGTACGCCATGGCCAACGGCGGCGGCCGTGCCGGCATCATCGAGACCAACTTCCGCGAAGAAACCGAAACCGACCTGTTCGGCGAGCAGGCCGTGCTGTGCGGCGGTACCGTCGAACTGATCAAGGCCGGCTTCGAGACGCTGGTGGAAGCCGGCTACGCGCCCGAGATGGCCTACTTCGAGTGCCTGCACGAGCTCAAGCTGATCGTCGACCTGATCTACGAAGGCGGCATCGCGAACATGAACTACTCGATCTCGAACAACGCGGAATACGGCGAGTACGTCACCGGCCCGCGCATCGTGACCGAGGACACCAAGAACGCCATGCGCGCCGTCCTGAAGGACATCCAGACCGGCGAATACGCCAAGAGCTTCCTGCTGGAGAACATGGCCGGCGCCCCGACGCTGAAGTCGCGCCGCCGCCTGACGGCCGAGCACGACATCGAGCAGGTCGGTGGCAAGCTGCGCGAAATGATGCCCTGGATCCGCAAGAACAAGCTGGTCGACCAGAGCAAGAACTAGACCCCCCCTACGCGCTTACGCGCGCCCCCCAGGGGGCGATGCGGGTGGACCGGCGGAGCCGGATCCACCGCATCCTGGGTCTTGAACCCTCACGCTTGCGTGGGGGTTTTTCTTTTGCCGGTCAGGAGAGGAGTTCGCCGCCTTTGTCGGCGGCGAGTTCGCGCATCAGGTCGACCAGCAGGTCGTGCATGTGGCGGGCGGCGGGGGAGAGGCTTTGGCCGGGGCGGGTGACGAGGCCGACGGTGCGGGCGATGACGGGGCGGTGCAGGCGGACGAAGGCCAGTTTGTGGCGGCGTGCCGGGCGGGCCAGGGTGGGAAGGATGGTGATGCCCAGGCCCGAGCGCACGCTGGCGATGAGCGAGGTCCGGTTGGTGACGGTCATGCCGGGCGTGGCCACCCATGGCGGGATGTCGGGGTGGCGCAAGGCTTCGAAGGTGGCGTTGGCGATCAGGCGTTCGCCCTGCAGTTCGCTCCAGTCCACCGGCTTGCGCCGTCCGGCCAGGCGATGCGAGGGCGGGCAGATGATGCCGAATTCGTCGCGCGCGATGGGCAGGAAGTCCAGCCGGGGTTCGTCGGCCAGGAGGCCGGCGATGCCGATGTCGACTTCGCCGCTCAGCACGAGTTGGCGCACGGCCTGTGAAGGCATGTCGATGGCGCGCAGGCGGACCTGGGGGAACTGGCGGGTGTAGCGGGCCAGGATGTCGGGCAGCCATTCGTCCGCCAGCGAGGGCATGACCGCCAGCGAGACCGAGCCGTGGCGTGCTTGCGCCAGTTCGTTGGCTTCCAGCCGGACACGGTCGTGTATCGCCAGCAGTTCGCGGAACAGGGGCAGGACGCTCCAGCCGAGCGGCGTGGGCCGGGCCCGCTTGCCGGGTTCGAACAGCGGGGCGCCTACCTGCCGTTCCAGATCGTCCATGGCGGCGGAGACGGCGGCCTGGGAGCGGAAGGTAGCCTGCGCCGCCGCGAGAAAGCTGCCGCTGTCGACGGCGGCCACGAATTGCCTCAGGTGCTGGATCTTGAAGGGGTCCATAGCAGTCCGTAAATTCAGGTTTTCCGAATTTTATTTCCACAAATTTGGCTTGGCAAAAATCAGGGCCATGGCGACCATATCCGCAGGACAAGAAGGAGGTCGCATGACGCTGGAAGTGCGCAAAGTCGTTTCGTATGTCGAGGAAACGCGGGTGGAGGGCGGCAGGAAGGCCGAACGGCCCCTGCTGATGGTGCTGAGCGCCGCGGTCCTGAAGAATCCGTGGGCGGGGCGGCCATACACCGAGGACCTGCAGCCCGAGATCCTGCGCATCGCGCCGCCGCTGGGCGATCTGCTGGTGGGGGAGATCCTGAAGTACACGGGCTCCGGCGAGCGGGTCGAGGGCTACGGCAAGGCCGCCGTGGTCGGTGCCGACGGCGAGGTCGAGCATGCCTCGGCGCTCATCCATACGCTGCGATTCGGGAACAAGTACCGGAACGCGGTGGGAGGCACGAGCTATCTGAGTTTCACCAACTCGCGCGGACCGATGGGGTGTCCCATCGTCGTGCCGATGATGCACAAGAACGACGAGGGGATGCGGTCCCACTACCTGACGGTGCAGGCCACCATTGCCGATGCGCCCGCGGCGGACGAGGTCGTCGTCGCGCTGGGCGCCAGCGTGGGAGGGCGGCCGCACCATCGCATCGGCGACCGCTACCAGGACATGCGCGAGATGGGGCTGGCCCCGGCCGGGAAGGAGGCCTCGTGACCTGGCCGACCCGAGTAGTCCGCAGCGGCTCGGGGGCGCCCGTCGTCCTGGTCCACGGCGTCGGCCTGGATCTGGGCATGTGGGACGAACTGGCGCGCGAGCTGGGGAACGAGTTCGAGCTGATCCGCTATGACATGCTGGGGCATGGCGGCACACCGCTGCCGGCGGGCGAAGCCGGGCTGGACCGGTACGTGGCGCAACTGGGCGACGTGCTGCGCGAGCAAGGGTTGCGCCAGCCCGCCGTGGTGGGGTATTCGATGGGCGGGCTGGTTGCCGGGCGGTTCGCCGCGCGCCATCCCGGCGAAGTGGGGAAACTGGTGCTGATGAGTACCGTCTTTCGCCGTACCGAGGCCGAGCGCCTGGCGGTACGGGCGCGGCTGGAGCAGGCCGAGGGCGGGGACGGGGCGGCGAGCGCGCAGGCATCCGTGGCGCGCTGGTTCTCGCCGGCGTTCGTCGAGGCCGCGCCGGGCCGCGTCGAAGCGATCCGGCAGCGGCTGCTGGCAAACCGGCGCGAGGATTTCCTGGCAGCCTATCGCATCTTCGCGGGCGCCGACGGCGTCCTGCCCGAGGCGGCGCCGCAGATCCTCTGTCCGACGCTGGTGATGACGGGCGACCAGGACACCGGGTCCACGCCCCGCATGGCGGAGGAGCTGGCGCGGTCCATCCCTCACGCCGCGCTGCGGATCGTGCCGGGACAGAAGCACATGTTGCCCGTAGAGGGCGTGACGGCTGCCGCGGCGGCCCTCAGGGAATTCCTGGGGTCGGGTGGCACGCGGCGGGCCGCCTGAACGGGCGGCACCATACCAAGCAAGGAGACAAGACATGCAACGCAGACACATGCTGGGCGCGATGGCCGCGCTCGCGTCCTCGGCATACCTGGGGAAGGGATACGCGCAAGGTGCGGGAAGCAGCGTACCGCTGCACGTGGTCGTGCCATTCCCGCCCGGAGGCGGCACGGACGTGCTGGGGCGGGCCATCGGCTACCGGCTGGAAAAGCTGCTGGGCCGCCCGGTCGTGGTCGAGAACAAGCCCGGGGCCAGCGGCATCGTCGGCGCCGAATACGTGGCGAAGTCCGACCGCGACGGCAACACCCTGCTGTTCTCGGGACTGGTGCCTTCCGTGCGCTACTACAGCCGCCCGATCTCGCAGATCGGCGCCGAACTGGCGCCGGTGTGCATGATCGCCCGGTCGCCCTATCTGGTCGCGGTCAATCCCGGCGTGCCGGCGAAGACGCTGGGCGAGTTCGTGCAACTGGCCAGGAGCAAGCCCGGCACGCTGACCTTCGGGTCGCCGGGCAATGCCACGCCGCAGCACCTGGCGACCGAGCGTTTTCGTTCCCAGGTCGGCATCGACATCCTGCACGTGCCGTATCGCGGCACGGGCCCGATGATGACCGACCTGCTGGGCGGCCAGATCCAGCTGGTGTTCGCGACGGTGGCGGCGGCCGAGCAGCACGTGAAGTCCGGGCGCCTGCGCGCGCTGGCGGTGACCAGTGCCGATCGGCTGGATCGCCTGCCCGACGTGCCCACCGTGGCGGAGGCGGGCATCGCGGACTTCGTGGCCGAGATCGCCTTCGGCACCTATGTCGCGGCAGGCACGCCGGCGGCGGCGATAGGCGGGCTCAACCGCGCGATCAACCAGGCGCTGGCCGACGGCGACGTGCGCGGCAAGCTGGTGGAGCAAGGCTTCATTCCCGTCGGCGGCGCCCCCGCGGACCTCGAGAAAAGCCTGTTGGCGGAGGTCAAGGCGGTGTCCGAGCTGGTCCGCTCGGGCAAGGTGCGCATCGACGCCGCCTGAAGCCGGCTGCCAGCGGCGGGGGCGTGCCTCCATCCGCCGCGGAGCAGCGTCCACTGCCCACCCAGGCGATGGGGCCAGCCCGCTGGCGATAGAGTAGGCCGTCCTGTGACATGCTCGCTTGTTCGAGCGGTGGACGCGCGGCCACGCGGTGGCGTTCTCCCAACTGGAAGCCGCGCGGTCAATCGATCCGGATTTCCAGTCCGCGGATGACGTCGCCCCACATGGCGTTCTCCTGCGCCATGTATTGCGCCAGTTCTTCCGGCGTGGAAACCGCCACGTCCACGCCCGCCCCGGCCAGGGCTTCCCGCGCCTCGGGCCTGGACAGCCCGGTTCGCACCGCCTCGTTCAGGCGCGAGACGATGTCCTTGGGCATTCCCGCCGGTCCCAGCAGCGCCAGCCATACCACTGCGTCGTAGTCCGGGACGCCCGCTTCAGCCAGGCTGGGTACGTCCGGCAACTGGGCGTTGCGGCGCGTGCTGGTGACGCCCAATGCCCTGATCTTGCCGCTCTTGACGTGGGGCAGGCCGTTGGACACGGCGGCAAAGCTGGTTTCCACGAAACCCGCGGCCAGGTCCTTCATGGCGCCGCCGCTGCCACGGTAGGGAACGTGTTCCAGCTTGGCGCCGGACTTGGCCAGGAACAGCGCTCCCATCAGGTGCTGCGTGCTGCCGTTGCCGGACGAGGCGTAGCGCAGGTGCGCACCGTTGGACTTGGACAGTGCAATGAGTTCCTGTACCGACTGGACGGGCAGCTTGGTGTTGACGAAAAGCACGTACGGGCTGTCCGCCAGCTTGGAGATAGGCGTGAAGCTCTTGATCGGGTCGTAGTCCAGGTTCTTGTACAGCCGATGGCTGGTGACGTGGTTGGTCGAGACGATCTCGAGGGTGTAGCCGTCGGGAGCCGCCTTGGCCACGAAGTCCGTGCCTATGGTCGATCCCGCGCCGGGCTTGTTCTCGACGATGAAGGACTGGCCCAGCGCGCTGCCGAGCTGCTGGGCGACGACGCGCGCCACGACGTCGGTGAAACCGCCGGGCTCGAAGGGAACGATGACCTTGACCGGGCGTTCCGGATAGGTCTCGGCGGCCCCTGCATGCAGCGAAAGTGCGAGCAGCGGCGCTGCCCATGCCATGCCGTGGATGCGCTTCATGGAGTCAACCTCCGTATCGGGCTTCGGGGAGCGTGAGAAAAGCGTGCAGGATGTGATAGACGCGCAGGTAGTTCTTCTGCTGGAAGCTGGCGTGCGAGATGCCCGACATGACGGTGAACTGCTTGTCCATGTTGGGGAGCTGCTCGAAGAAACGCATCAGGTCGTCGAAGCTGGCGATGCCGTCGTACTCGCCGCGCATGACCAGGGTCGGTACATGCAGGCGACGCGGGTCGATCAGCGGCAGCTTCGAGCACATGTCCACATAGGTGCCCGTGGGCATGGAGTCGTCCAGGGTCAGGATGGCATCGGCGAAGGCCTCGACGGTGGCGTCGTCGGCGGTGCCGGGGTGGTCGCGGTTGAAGATGCTGTGGACGAAGGCACGGTCGATGGGGCGGCGCGTCTTGGCCAGGAACTCGGGCAGCTTCTTGGCCCGTTCCTTCAGGGTCGGGCTGCCTTCGCCGGTCCAGACGAAGGCATCGAGCGCGAGGCGGGCGACGCGCTCGGGATGTCGCTGGGCGAAAAGCGCCGCTTTCAGCGCGCCCGACGATATGCCATAGACGAACAACGGCTTGCCGCCGTTGCGAGCCAGGATGTATTGCGATCCCGCGTCGAGGTCGTCGGCGCCGTTGGCGATGTCGAAGTTGATGGGACGATGCTTGTCGGAACGGCCGTAGCCTTCGTTGTCCATGCACCAGGTATCGAAGCCCCGGCGCGCGAACCAGTCCATGACGGAGGAGTCCGGCCGGCCGGGGACGGACAGGTCGAAGGTGGGCTGCGACGCCATGGACGAACCGTGTACGAAAAGGATGGTGCCGGCGAACGGCACGTTCGCGGCGGCCGGCTTCTGCCAGAGGAAGAGGCGGATGTCGTCCTTGGTCGTCCAGTGTTCGGTACCGCCTTGCCATTCGACGTGGGCCATGTTGTCTCCAATTGGTACATTTATGGTTTTGATATTTGTACCAATCTTGCAGCGTGGCATTTTGCAAGTCAATAGAAGCGGGGGCGGAACGTAACCCGAAGAGTCAGGGATATCCAGGATTTAATGACGTTTCAACATGTCCCGGCATTGCGGCAGGGAGTGGACCAATTTGGTTCATTTCATGAAAATTGGTCTTGGTGGGCGGCTCCCCAGCCAGTCCCGCGCAATTGGCCTGCCGGCACGGCATCGGTTAACCTTCATCCCATGCTCAAAACCACTCTTTCTCCTTATTCCATGGGGGGCATTGCAACGTGGGTGCACCTCGACCATCCCTCTTCCGGCGGAGTCCAGTCGTGAAAGATCTGGAGCATCGCCATCGCGGCATCTACCTGCTGCCCAACGCATTCACGACGGCGGCGCTGTTCGCCGGCTTCTATGCCATCGTGCAGGCCATGAACGACCGCTTCGAGGCGGCGGCCATCGCCATCTTCGTCGCGATGGTGCTCGACGGCATGGACGGCCGCGTCGCGCGCCTGACCAATACCCAATCGGCATTCGGCGAACAGTACGATTCGCTGTCCGACATGACCTCGTTCGGCGTCGCGCCGGCCCTGGTCATGTATGAATGGATCCTGACCGGCCTGGGGCGGTGGGGCTGGCTGGCGGCCTTCATCTACGTGGCCGGCGCGGCATTGCGGCTGGCCCGTTTCAACATCAATGTCGGCGTGGTCGACAAGCGCTTCTTCCAGGGGCTTCCCAGCCCGGCGGCGGCGGCGCTGGTGGCGGGATTCGTCTGGCTCGCGGTCGACAACAAGCTGCCCATCCGCGAACTGTGGATGCCCTGGGTGGCCTTCGGCCTGACCGTCTATGCGGGCGTCAGCATGGTGTCGAACGCGCCCTTCTTCAGCGGCAAGTCGTTCGCGCTGGGGCGCAGCGTGCCGTTCTGGACCATCCTGCTGGTGGTGCTGGCCTTCGTCTTCATCTCCAGCGATCCGCCCATCGTGCTGTTCGCGCTGTTCGTGATCTACGGCCTGTCCGGCTATGTGCTGTGGGGCATGAAGTGGAGGAAGAGCCGGCGGCCCCTTCCCAGGCCTTGAGCGGCGTCCTTCGGAAAACAGGAACGGCCTTGCCTGCAAGCAAGGCCGTTTCTGTTTCCGGTCGGATCACTTCACCGACGATACTTCCATCGAGCGCTTGAACGTCAGCGTCTTTCCCGGGGGGCAGAAGGAGAAAGACGGGGCCGAGGAATCCGGCTATCCGGCGTAGCAGGCCAGAGGAAGGGCGGGATGTCATGCGTGTCTCCATCGTCGAGGGGCGGCTTGGATTGCCTCGTGATGTTGCGTCAGGCGTCCGCCGCCCATCATCACGCATTTGTGGGTTGCGCAAATTAGCCACATCGTGCCGTGCGGCACCGCATCGAACCGGGCGAAGCGGCATGGGGAAGATGGGAGGGGGGTAGAATCTTCTGTCAGAAGGAGAGATACCCATGAGCGACAAACTGATCGTTTTCGATACCACGCTGCGCGACGGCGAGCAGAGCCCCGGCGCGTCGATGACGCACGAGGAAAAGGTCCGCATCGCCAAGCAGCTCGAGAAGCTGCGCGTGGACATCATCGAGGCGGGGTTCGCCGCGGCCAGCAACGGCGATTTCGACTCGGTCCGGGCCATCGCGCTGGCCATCAAGGATTCCACCGTCTGTTCGCTGGCGCGCGCCAACGACCGCGACATCGCCCGCGCGGGCGATGCGCTGCGGGGCGCGAACAGCGCGCGCATCCACACCTTCATCGCGACCAGCGCGCTCCACATGGAGAAGAAGCTGCGCATGACGCCCGACCAGGTCTTCGAGCAGGCCCGGCTGGCGGTGCGCTTCGCGCGCCAGTACACGGACAACATCGAGTTCTCGCCCGAGGACGGCAGCCGCTCGGATCCGGATTTCCTGTGCCGGGTCCTGGAAGCGGTGATCGCCGAAGGCGCCACCACCATCAACGTGGCCGACACCGTCGGCTACGCGGTGCCCGAGCAATACGGCGAGTTCATCCGCAAGCTGCGCGAGCGCATTCCCAATTCCGACAAGGCGGTCTGGTCGGTCCACTGCCACGACGACCTGGGCCTGGCCGTGGCCAACTCGCTGGCCGGCATCAAGATCGGCGGCGCCCGCCAGGTGGAGTGCACGATCAACGCCCTGGGCGAGCGCGCCGGCAACTGTTCGCTGGAAGAAGTGGTGATGGCGGTGAAGACCCGCAAGGATTACTTCGGCCTGGACGTGGGCATCGACACCACGCAGATCATGCCGGCCTCGCGCCTGGTGTCGGGCATCACGGGCTTCGTCGTGCAGCCGAACAAGGCCATCGTCGGCGCCAATGCCTTCGCGCATGCCTCGGGCATCCACCAGGACGGCGTGCTCAAGGCGCGCCAGACCTACGAGATCATGCGCGCCGAGGACGTCGGCTGGGCGGCCAACAAGATCGTGCTGGGCAAGCTGTCCGGGCGCAACGCGTTCAAGCAGCGCTTGCAGGAACTCGGCATCGAGCTCGATTCCGAGCAGGCGGTGAACGAGGCTTTCGCGCGTTTCAAGGACCTGGCGGACCGCAAGTCCGAGATCTTCGACGAAGACATCCATGCGCTGGTGTCGGGCGAGCAGGGCGAAGCCGGGGAGGGCGCCTACCGTTTCGTTGCGCTCGCGCAGCGGTCGGAAACGGGCGAGCGGCCCCACGCCCGCGTGGTGTTCTCTGAAAATGGCAAGGAAGTGGTGGCCGAGGCGCAGGGCAACGGTCCCGTCGATGCCACGGTGAACGCCATCGAAAGCCATGTCCGCAGCGACGCCGAGCTGCTGCTGTTCTCGGTCAACGCCATCACCACCGGCACCGAGTCGCAGGGCGAGGTCACCATGCGGCTGTCCCGCTCCGGCCGCATCGTCAACGGCGTGGGGGCCGATCCCGACATCGTCGTGGCGGCGGCCAAGGCCTATCTGTCGGCGTTGAACAAGCTGCAATCGCCGGTGGAGAAGGTGCACGCGCAGGGGATCTGATGTCCGGCTCCCCCCGTTTTCCGGCCGGATTCGCCGTCCAGGCGATGCAGCCGGCCGACGTCGAGGCCGTGCTGGTGGTGCAGGCCCAGGCCTATGCCGGCTTCGACCTGCTCGAGGATGCGGGTTTCTTCCTGAACCGCATCGAACTGTCGCCGCGCACCTGCTGGATCGCGCGCGGCGACGGCGAGCTGCTGGGCTACCTGGTGTCCTATCCCTGGACGCTGGGCGAGCCGCCGCAGCTCAATGTCCCGCTGCGCGCCTTGCCCGCGGGCGCGCATAGCTGGTTCCTGCACGATTGCGCCGTGGCGCCCGCCGCCTCCGGCCGGGGCGTGGGCCGCGCACTGGTCAGTGCAGGACTGCGCCATGCGAGTGCGTCGGGCCTGGCCTGCGCGACGCTGGTATCGCTGGGGCCGGCCAGGTCGTACTGGGCCGCGCTGGGCTTCGAGCCGGTGGCGACGGATGCCGGCCTGCTCGACGGCTATGGCACCGATGCCTGCTATATGCGCCGCCTGCTGAGCGCGGAACGCTGACGCCTCGCTTTCCTCTTCGTCGTGTGAAATTTTCGTGACAGCGGGGGGCGCCGGCAGGTTTCCGTCTGGATAGAAGGCGCGGCACGGCCGACATATTCCGGCAATCGTCCAGAGGTAGCTTGTGCGGTTGACGCTGTTTTCCCATTCTTGTGCGTAGTCGACATGGCACGGTCTTTTTCTTCGAATCGATCCCGCTCTCCCGGACGCGGCAGCCCGTTTGCCCGCGTCCGGGAGCGCCTCGCCCGCCTTGCCGGCGCGCTGGGGCTGGGGCTGACCACGGCGGCGGGCGGTCCCGCCACGGCCCAGGCGCCGGCGCAACCCGTGCCGCAGCACTGGATCAGCTACGCGCAGATGACCGGCAACCAGTTCCAGGCCTGGCTGAGCGACCCCGACAGCCAGGCGGTCCAGCGGCTGCATGCCTGGATGCAGGAGCGCATGTTGCAGGAGGGGCCGGCCGGGCCGCCGGCGCCCTTGATCGTGCGCGTCTGGGTGGGGCAGGCGGGCAAGGTCGAACGGCTGGAGTTCGCGTCGCTGGGACAGCCCCAGGCGGACGAGGACCTGCGCGCGCTGCTGACTGCTCAGCCTTTGTCCGAGCCGCCTCCGCCGGACATGCGCCAGCCCATGGTGCTGCAACTGGAACTCGGCTTTGTGGCCAAGGGCTAGGCGGCCTTCGCGTTGCCCGGCCGTTGCCCGCGCGGTAACGCGAATGTAATCCGGTTGTCACGCCTGCCCGCTACGATGCGGCGGCCTTGCCGCATGTCCGGTCCGGCCGTGCGGCCCCTGAAGAACTGCCGCGTTTGGGGTGGAATGTCCTGCCTGCCGTTGCCTGCCTCTCAGCCCGTCGCCTGCCCCTCAGCCGTGTGCGCATGATGTTGCTTGCCTGGATCCTGGGGCCGTTCTGCTGCGGCTTTGCCCACATCGCCCCCGCGCAGGCGGCCGGCACGGCTGCCCGGGCCGAGCCCGCCGCGTTCGCCATCGACAGCCAGCCACTGCACGATGCGTTGCAGGCCTACAGCCGGGCGACGGGGCGGTCGGTGCTCTATGACGCCGGCCAGGTGGCCCACCTGCGGTCGACGGCCATCGATGGAAGCCTGGATCCCGACGCCGCCTTGGCCGCCCTGTTGCAGGGAACCGGGATGCGGGCCAGGTTCGCCTCGACCGGGGCGTTCGTGATCGTGCCGGTCGAGCCGACGGCGCCAACCGCGACGCAGGGCGAAGCAGCAGCCGCGCTTCACGCCGCTTTCTACGGCAGGGTGCAGCGCGTGGCCACCAGTATTCTTTGCGCCGACGCCGGCCTGGCGATCGGCCGGTACCGGCTGGCGATCAGCGCCTACGTCAGCCGATCCGGCGAGCTGCAACGGGTCAAGGCCGCGGCCCAGGGACATGCCGAACTCGAGCCCCGCATCGAAGCCAGCCTGGAGGGGGCGCGGCTGGACATCGAGCCGCCGCCGGCGCTGGTCCAGCCCATCGTGCTGCTGGTGACGCAGCAGGCCGGCCGCTTGAAGGCTTGCGCATCATGACCGGCGGCGGCCTGGCCGAATTGAAGCGGCTGTTTATCGAACGCTACGAAACGCTCAAGGCGCAGTTGGCCAGGCGCCTGGGGTCGGCGGAGCTGGCGAGCGATGCGCTGCACGATGCCTATGTGCAGTTGGCGGACCGCGAGGGCTTGAACGAGGTCAGGCATCCCCAGGCCTATCTGCTGCATACCGCCTTCAATGCCGCGATCGACAGGCTGCGCGGCACCCAGCGTTATCTGAGCGCCGACGAAGTGGCCGATCTGTACGAACTGGCGGACCCCGCGCCCGGTCCGTCGCGCGTGGCGCAGGCCCGCTTCGACCTGGGGCGTGCGGCTGATGCCCTGGCCGCCCTGCCTGCCAGGCAGCGCGACGTGCTCTACGCTGCGCGGGTCGACGGCCTGACGCTGAAGGAACTGGCCCAGCGCTGGGGCGTATCCACGAGGCTGATCAGCCGGGAATTGCAGGCGGCGCACGAATTCTGCGCGCGTCATATGGAAATGGCGGAGGAAACGCCGGCGGCCGTCCCGGACCGTTCCGGCAGAGATGGCAACAAATTGTCAGATCCCGCAGAAAAGCGTGCGCATATCCGTGTCTCCAAACGTCTATAAGAAGAAGGAAAAACGAACATGGACACCAGGCTCCACGGCATGATGGCAGGAGACCCTATGAACGATCCCGGCGCGGACGGCGTCGACGTCGTGTTGCAGCAGGCGCGTGCATGGGCGCGGCGGCTGGCCGTCGGCCGTCCGACCACCGCCGATGCCGAGGCCCTGCGCCGCTGGTGCGCGCAAAGCGCCATGCATGCGCAGATGTGGCGGCGAGCGAGCGCGGAATGGCGCGAAATGGGCGACGTCCTGCAGGCGGTCCGGTGCCGGATCCCGGCGGCGCGGATCGCGCGGCCAGCCTCGCCGGGCCGCCGATGGTTCGTCGGCGCCGCGGTCGCCACGGCCGCGGGCGTGGTGGGCATGGTGAATCCCCCTCTGGGCCTGTGGCCTTCGTGGTCCGAGATGGGGGCGGACTATCGCACGGCCGTGGGCGAGCAGCGCAGCGTGGCCCTGAGCGCGCACATACAGCTGCTGTTGAATACCCAGACCAGCGTCTCGGTGCGGCAGGCCGATCCCCTGCGGGTCGAGCTGATCGCCGGCGAAGCCGAGATCCGCAGCGATGGCCAGGCCGCGCTCGAAATCCAGGCCGGCTCGGGGCGCATCCAGCTCGCGGCGGGATGCGTGGAGGTCAGGCATCTGGCCAACGAGGAAACCCGGGTTTTGTGCACCGAGGGCCGGGCCGAGGTGCGCCACGCCCACGGCGTCCTGACCCTGAACGCTCGCGAGTCGGCTTCGTACGGCGCCGGCCGTACGCTTGCCGCCATGCGCGACCAGCCCGCCGCGCCCTCGGGGTGGCGCCAGGGATACATCGTCTTCCACGATACGCCGCTGACCGACGCCGTGGCCGAGATCAACCGCTACCGCAGCGGCCGCGTGATCCTGATGAACGACGAACTGGCCCGCCAGCGCATCAGTGGCCGCTTCACCATCCAGGACACCGACCAGGCCATCGCGCTTATCCAGCAACTCTATGCCGCCCACGTTCGCCGTGTGGCGAACGTCGTGATGCTGGGGTGACCTGTCACCAAAAATTCATGCGGGTTTCTGTTCCATCTTTTTCCCAGAGGGCGTCTATACGGACATAGGGGCGTGCGGCTTGCGCGCCCGAGTTGATTCATCTGTCTAGGATCCGACCCGATATGTCCGTGCCCGTCCAGCCTGTCGCTTTGCCCCGTGTGGCGTTCCCAATCCGATCCGCGCGCCGCACCGCATGGCGGCGTACCCCGACGGCGGCGGCGATCGCGGCGCTGGCGCTGGCCGGGGCGTTCACCGAACCGGCACACGCGCAGCAGGCGTTCAGTCCGGCGTGGTTCGCGGCCAAGGGGGCGGCGCAGGGCACGGCGACGGCGACGGGGCGCTTGCCCAACGGCCTGCCGGCTTCGTCGCTGACGGCGCCCGAGCAGCAGTCGGCGGCGGCGCGGCAGAAGCTGCAGACCTCGATCAACAACCTGAACCTGGCGGCGCAGGCGATCGCGGCGCAGCAGGCACTGCAGAAGGCGGCGCGGGAAGCGGCGCTGGCGAGCGGATCGGTACCCGATGGCCTGGGCGAGGGGGGCCTGAAGGTCGACACCAACAGCCTGACGGCGGGCTGGCTCAACGCCAGGGATCCGGTGCAGACGGCCGCGGGCGGCCAGACCAGGGTGACGATCGAGCAGACGGCGGACAAGGCGATCCTGAACTGGGAGACGTTCAACGTTGGCCATAACACGACGGTGGCGTTCGACCAGCAGGCCAACTGGTCGGTGCTGAACCGGGTGAACGATCCGCAGGCGCGTCCGAGCCAGATCCAGGGACGGATCGAAGCGCCCGGGACGGTGATGATCGTGAACCGCAACGGGATCGTGTTCAGCGGGTCGAGCCAGGTGAACGTGCGCAACCTGGCGGCTGCCGCGGCGGGGATGACCGACAGCCAGTTCAAGAAGGGGCTGTACAGCGAGGCGCAGGGCAGCGGGCACATCCCGACCTTCGCCAATGACTTGCAGACGACGGCCAGCGGCAATAGCTACGGCGCGGCGACAGGGCAAGTGGTGGTGGAGCGGGGGGCGCGGATCGCCACGCACGTACCGCAGACGGTGACCGAGGGCGGCGGCTATGTGCTGCTGCTGGGCGGCGAGGTGCACAACGCGGGCCAGATCACCACCGATGGCGGGCAGACGGTGATGGCCGCGGGCGATGCCTTCGTGATCAAGAAGGGCATGGGCACCGATGCGAACCAGAGTTCGACCACGCGCGGCAACGTGGTCGGCACGCAGCACCTGGACGGTGGCGCCAGCGGCCTGGCGAGCAACACCGGCCTGATCCAGGCATCGACCGGCGACATCACGCTGGCCGGCCACGACGTGCGCCAGGGGGGCGTCGCGGTGGCGACGACCTCGGTGCACTCGCGCGGCACCATCCACCTGACGGCGAGCGGAGGCGACACCGCGCAGGTCGGTCTGGAAGAGGGCGGCGTCACCGCCATCGTGCTCGATGCAAGCGCCTCGACAGCGCTGGACGTGCAGCGCGAGACCCTGGTCCAGGATAGCGACAAGGCGGGCGACGGCATCGCCCACCGGCGCGACCAGTCGCTGGTGCAGATCGCCAGCAGCGGCGACGTGCGCTTCGAAGGCGATAGCCTGACCCTGGCCACCAGCGGCCAGGTCTACGTCGACGCGTCGGGCACCAGCGAGGTCAAGGACGGCGCCGCGATCGACGTCTCCGGCTACGTCGGCGTGCGCATCGCGATGGAAGCGAACAATGTCCTGGTCAACGTGCAGGGCTTCGAACAGCGCGACACCTCGGTCAACCGCGACGGCGACAAGCTGCGCAACAGCGATATCTGGCTCGATCGCCGCGACCTGGTCCTGGTGCCGGCCGGCACCAATGGCTATGAAACGGATCGCTGGTACACGGCGGGCGGCCTGCTGGAGGTCGGCGGCTATCTTGGCATCACGGGCCATGGCATCGGTGAATGGTCGGCGCAGGGCGGCACCGTGCAATTCAGTGGCGGCAACCTTTTGACGCGCCAGGGTTCGCTGATCAATCTCTCGGGCGGCGCGCTGGACGTGCAGACCGGCTATGTGGCCCAGACCTGGCTCAAGGGTTCGGACGGCAACCTGTATAACGCCTCGACGGCGCCGGGCGATCTGCTATATGCCGGTTTGTACCGGGGTTTCGAGACCGACGCTTCGCGCTGGGGCGATACGGCGAAAGAGAGTTTCTACAACCCGATCATCGCGCCGCTGAGGCGCCTGGAGAATGGTTATACGGTGGGCCGCGACGGCGGCCGACTGGTGGTGGCGACGGCTGCGGCGACGCTGCAGGGCGACGTCGAAACCAGCACTTATCAAGGCGAGCGGCAGCAACGCCCGCGCGAGGCGGGCCTGGACGGCTACCGGCAGGCGCAGACGGCCGCCGCGCGCAACGGCGAGCTGGTCATCGGCACCTGGACGCCGGTCTACGACGCCGACAGCGGCGACCTGCGCCACAGTCCGGGCGCAGTGGTCGACTCCGTCAAGATAGGCGGCACGGGCGGCGACATCGCGCTCGAGGCGGCCTGGCTCAACGCGCTGGAACTGGGCGGACTGCGGGTCTACGCCAAGGGCGGCATCGAGGTGGACGCATCGGTGGCGGTCGCGCCGGGCGGAGAAATCGCCCTGCATGCGACGCAGGTCGATGTCGATGCCGATCTGACGGCGCGCGGCGGCGCCATTGTCCTGGGCAACATGGTCGACCGGCACGTCAGTGCCAGCACGGGCTGGCAGCGGCTTCCGCTGGTGACGGCCGTGCCGGCGGGCTACGTGGCGGGCGTTTCCATTGGCGATGGCGTGACGCTGGACGCGCGCGGCCTGTGGAGCAACCTGCTGCAGGACGGTGTCGGCATCGACAGTCTGCCGTTCGTCAACGGCGGCCGCATCGACGTGCGCAGCAGCGGCGACGTACGGGTGGGTGCGGGCGCGCTGCTCGACGTGTCGTCGGGCGCGGCGCTCATGGCCGACGACAGCCTGCGCGGAGGCAAGGGCGGCGACATCGCGCTGGTTGCCGACGCCTACTCGGCGGCCGCAGGAGCCAAGGGCAGGCTCGTGCTGGAAGGCGAACTGCGCGGCCACGGCGTCAAGGGAGGCGGCACGCTGACCTTGCAAACCGGCAATGCCGTGGTCGTCGGCGGACAGGTCGCAGGCAGCGACGGGGTCCTGAAGGCGGGCGAGACTTCGCTGGTCGACCTGATCACCAGCGAGGCGTTCACCGTCGCCGAGGGCGCGGTGCTGCCGGTGGATTATCACTATGTCCGCACGCACGCCAATCCGGGAGAGGCGATCGGCGGTGCACCGCAGATCGTTGCCGGCAATCCGGCAAGCTGGGTCACGCTGGGCGCGGCCTGGACGCTGCCGAAGGCGGCCAACCAGAACGTCAGCTACGGCGTGACGCTTTCCAACGGCCAGTACCTGACGGTCGACGGCTATAGCTGGAGCACGCCGCCGACGCTGCCGGCGGGCACGGTCATCACGTCGGTGGTGAGTCCGATGAATTTTCCCATCAACTATGTCGTGGATGCCGCCATCCTGCCGAACGGTATCCCGATCGCGCCAACGCCCGGTGTGATCAAGGCCGGCACCGTCGCCGCCAGCGAGGTGACCTATGCCGCGGGCACCGTGATCCGCGCGGGCTCTTCCCTGCCGCAGGCGGTGGCGGTCGGGGCCTTGTTGCATCTGGAAGCCGCGCGCTTCCGGCAGGGTTTTTCGCGTTACGAGGTGACGGGCGGCGATGGCCTGGCCGTGGCCGAAGGCGCCGACCTGCGCGCGACGATGCCGGTCCTGCACGCGGATCTTTCCGCGGCGCGCGGGGTGGCCACCGGCGCTGATCCGCAAGAGGCGCTGGAGCGGCGACTCGCACCGCTGTTCGCCGAGGATGCCGGCAAGGGGCGGATGACGCAGCGCGGTGGCGCGGATCTCGTGCTGACCGCCGGGAACGCGCGCAGCATGGTCGAAGGGGGAGAGAGGCCCACCCTCGCCATTGGCGAGGGCGCTCGCATCGAAGTGGATCCGGGGCGCAGCATCGTCCTGAAGGGCAACGGCCAGATCAATATCGACGGCGGACTGCGCGCCGCCGGCGGCCGCATCGGCGTGTATGGCCTGGGGTTTGGCACCGAGGATGTCGGTAACCTGAAGGGCCACGACGGTTCGGTGTGGATAGGAAGCAAGGCCGTGCTCGACGTGGCGGGCCTTGCCCGGACCGCGGTGGATGCGCAGGGGCGCCGTTACGGCGTGGTGCTGGACGGGGGCCGGATAGAAATCGGCGGCAAGTACCAGGCCTACGCCACCCAGGCCGATGCCATCGACAATTTCATCGTCATCCGGCCCGGCGCGCGCCTGGACGCCTCGGGCGCCGCGGCGAAGCTGGACCTGCCGGGGCTGGGCGAGACCCTGCTGGCTTCCGGCGGCGGCGTGATCCATCTGGCCAGCTTCAACGGCCTGTATCTCGACGGCGATATGCAAGCGGCGGCGGGGGGCGCGGGCGCCGCCGGCGGTACGCTGTCCCTGGCGCTGGAAGCGCCCGCCTACCGGGATGCGGGCAATCCGGCCGATCGCGTACTGGTGCATCGCGAACTGCAATTGGTGAAGGAGCAGGCGCCCGAGAGCCTGGCGGCCGGGCTGCGTCCGGGTCAGGCCGATCCGGGACTGGTCTACGGCCATGGCCGTCTCGGCGCGGATCGCGTCGAGGCGGGTGGCTTCGGCAACCTGTCCATGCTGGTCAACGGCGTGCTTTCCCTGGACGATGGCGTGGATCTTGCACTGGGTCAGAGCCTGCACCTGGCATCGCGCGCGATCGTTCTGGCGGAGGGGGCGCCGGTCGGTGCCAACGTGGACCTGGCTGCGCCTTACGTTCGCCTGGCGGGCACTTCCCGCCCGGGCAAGGACAAGTACACCATACCGTTCCTGAACGATCCCAGTTCCTACCAAGGCGGCATGGTTGCGTTGCAGGACGACACGCGGCTGCGCGTGGAGGCCGGCGTGCTGGACGTGATCAACGGAGTGCGGTTCGGTGCCTATGGCTACTCGGTGCAGAGCGGCAAGGCCCTGGTTGCGCGCCACGGCTTCGAGCAGGTGGAGCTGCGCAGCCAGGACGATCTGAGATTCCTCAAGCATACGGTCGGCGACCGTACTTCCCTGACGACCGAAGGCGACCTGCTTCTGGCCGGTAGCCAGATCTATCCGGCCACCGGCTCGGTGGTCGACGTGATCGCGGGGCGCAAAGGGATTTTCGACCAGTGGGGGACCTATCAGATCACCTACGATCCCGAGCGCAGCCTGCGCATCGAGCGCAGCGGCGATGGCGCGGCGCCGCCGGTGCCGTACTCGGCCTTCGGTACCTTGCGCCTGCGGTCGGCCAACATCGACCAGGGCGGCGTGGTCCGCGCGCCGCTGGGCATGCTGGACCTTGGCGTCGCCGTGGGGAACTACCAGGAACCGGGCAGAATCGTGCTGCGCCCGGGCAGTGTCACGTCCGTCAGCGCCGCGGGACTGGTCATGCCCTACGGCGGCACGGTCGACGGCCTGAGCTACAACTATGCTGGAGCGGAAGCCTGGTTCTCCGGGCTGGGCGGCGGCCTGGGCAATGTGCAGCTGACGGCGGACAGCATCGAAGTGCAGGACGGCGCGCGGATCGACCTGTCCGGCGGTGGCGAACTGAAGGGGGCGGGCTTCTTGACCGGGCGCGGCGGATCCACCGATGCGCGCCTGCATCCGCTGGTGCAGATGGCCAGCGACGGTTTCGTGCTGCCAGGGCTGTCGACCAATCCGGTCTACGCCATCGTTCCTGGCGCGCAACCCGCCGTGGCGCCGATCGCGGCCGAGAAGGGCGCGGGCGATCCGATGATCGGCCGCCAGATCACGGTGGGCGACGGTGTGCCGGGCCTGGCGGCGGGCACCTATACCCTGTTGCCGTCCACCTATGCGCTGCTGCCGGGTGCCTTCCGCGTGGAATTGAACGGACTGGCTTCGAGCCAGGCCGCTTTCGGCAGCGGCACCGCCATGCGCAACGGATCCTACGCCACGGCCGCGCGCCTGGGTATCGCCAACACCGGCATTGCCGACGCGCAAACCACGCAGGCGGTGCTGACGCCGGCGGACACCTTGCGTAGCTATGCGCAGTACAACGAGACCAGCTACGCGCAGTTCGGCCTGGATTGGGCGGCGCGGGACGGCGCGCCGCGGCCGCAGCTGGAGCGCGATGCGCGGCAACTGGGTCTTTCGCCGGGCAGCCGTCTGGATATCGCCGCCGGCACGACGGATTTCACCCCGGCAGCGGGCGGGCGCGGCGGTACCGTGGTGTTGAACGGCAGCCGCATCGAGATCCTTGCCGATGGCGCGGCGCCCACCGAAGGCTTCGACGGCACATCGGTCTACGCCAGCACGCTCAATGGCCTGGGCGCCGCCGGCATCAGCATCGGCGGATCGCCGGTGTCCACGTTCGCTGTGCAGAACGACAGCGGTTCGTCGACCCAGAATGCCTGGCAGGTCGGCCTGGGCAACGGCAGGACCGGCGAACTCGTCCTGCGCCAGGGCGCCGTGCTGGAAGCGGCATCGGTCTTCCTGGCGGTCAACGACAAGAACCAAGGCCTGACCATCGAGCAGGGCGCGGGCATCAATACCTTGGGGCGGGGCAAGGCGCCCTGGGATGCGAACGACGGTTATGTGCTGATGCCGGGCCAGACCGGGGTCTTGGCGGTGACCAACGGCTGGCTGGACGTGACCTCGCCTACTGCCGATGACGCTTCCGGTGTACTCGGCGCGGGCTATCTGCACGTCGGCGCCTGCGCCGCGGGGGCGAGCTGCGTCGGCGAAACGGTGCTGTACTCGGAAGGCACGATCACCGCCGCCACCAACAAGTCGTTCGAGCTGGGCGAGTCGGTGCGCTACGGCACCCGCAACCTGGTGCTGGCCATGGGCGGCATCAACGTGGGCAGCGCGGAGGCGCTGGCGCAGGCCGGGGCCGCGGGCATCCTGCCCTCGGGCCTGACACTGAACCAGGGCGTGCTCGACCGCCTGCTGCGGGGCGATACCCGCACCGGCGCGCCGGCCCTGGAAAACCTCGTTCTGACCGCTGGCGATTCGGTCAATTTCTACGGCAACGTGAATTTGAGCACCATCGATCCGGTCACCGGCAAGTCCGCCCTGGAGCGTTTGGTGCTGGGCACGCCGGCCATCTACGGCCATGGCGGCGCGGGCGACGTCGCCCGGATCGAAACCGGTACCCTGGCCTGGAACGGCGCGACCACGCCGGCGGGCAATGTCATCGCCGGCGGCGCCGGCACCGGCAGCGGAAAACTGGTCATCGATGCGGACGTCATCGAGTTCGGCTACGGCCCCCGAAGCCAGCCCGATACCGTAGGCACGCACGAACGCCTGGCGCTGGGCTTTGCCAGCGTGGATCTCAACGCGGCCGAACGCATCACGGCCAACCACAAGGGCGCGCTGGCGGTGTACCAGTCCCGGGGCGCCTGGGACGACACGGCCAAGGCATGGACCTACAGCGGCGGCGACCTGAACCTCAACACACCGCTGCTTACCGGCCGGGCCGGTTCGGTGAACCGCATCAAGGCCGGCGGCGCCATCGCCGTCTCCGCCCCGGCAGGTTCCGCCGCACCGCTGTCGGACAACGCCTCCCTGGCCGACGCCCTGGGCGCCGAGCTGGCGCTGGACGCCGGTTCGCGCCTGGTGCTGGATACCGCGGTGCTGCTGCCCAGCGGCAAGCTGACGCTGTCGGCGCAGGACGATGTGATGCTGGCGGACGGCGCGCAGCTGGACCTGGCCGGCCGCAAGATCGATTTCTTCGACGTCGACAAATACAGCTGGGGCGGCGACGTGACGCTGTCGAGCCGACAGGGCAGCGTCGTCCAGCAGGCCGGCTCGACGATAGACCTGGCCGCCAAAAACAATCGCGCCGGCAAGCTCACGGTGCTGGCGCTGGAAGGGACGGCCGATCTCGCTGGCGCTGTCCTGGGCGGCAGCGCCGGGCACTACGATGCGGGTGGCACCCGGGTCCCGTTCGCGGCGGGCCACATCGACGTGCGCGCGCAGCACATCGCGGATTTTGCCGGCCTGAACGAACGATTGACCCAGGGCGAAGTCTTCGGCGGCCGCAGCTTCCAGCTGAAACAAGGCGACCTGGTCATCGGCGACGAACTCAAGGCCCGCGAGATCAACGTCTCGGTCGATAACGGCAGCCTGACGGTAACGGGCCGGGTCGATGCCAGCGGCGAGCAGGCCGGCAGCATCCGCCTGGCCGCCAACGGGGGCGTCACCCTGGCCGGCAGCGCCATGCTCGATGCCAGCGCCAGCGTGTTGCGCAAGGACAGCTACGGGCAGGCGATCGACGCGCCCAACCGCGCCGTCATCGAGATCGACTCGGGCAGCGGCCGACTGGTGCTGGCCGACGGCGTGCGCATGGACCTGGGCGTGGCCGGCGCGAGCGTGAATTACGGCACGGTGGCGTTGAACGCCCCACGCCTGGGCGGCGCCAGGGGCAACGACGTCGACATCGAGGCCAGCGGCGCCATCGTGATCGCCGGCGCCAAGTCCGTCGCCGTCAATGCCTTCCACACCTATGACGACGCGGCCGCCGGCACCGAGACCACGGTGGACGGCCGAAGCTACCAGACCATCGACCAGGCCTACCTGGACGGCAAGCACGCCGACAGCCTCGCCTTCATCGACAACGCGCTGGCCAATAGCGCGCTGATGAACGGCAAGCTTGCAGGCTTGCGCGCCCATGCCGGCGCGTTCCGCCTGCGTCCCGGCGTGGAGATCGTCAGCAACGCGGCGGTCAATCCCGACGGCAACCTGCACGTGGACGGCGATATCGACCTGTCCGGCCACCGCTACGCCAGCGTCAATCCGCGCACGCAGAAGACGTCCGCCCATGGTTCTGGCGAAGCCGGCGCGCTGGTGCTGCGCGCCCAGGGCGATCTGGCGATCTTCGGCAGCATCACCGACGGTTTCGACACGAGCAAGCTGGGGGTGACGGCAGACGACAATGGCTGGGTGCTACCCGCGGGACGCATGCCTTTCGGCGGGGATCTCGTCATCCCGCACGGCGGTATGGCGACGCTGGACGCCGGCACCCGGTTCGCCGGCGGCCGCACGCTGAACTATGACCTGCCGGTATCGAGCCTGACCTTGCCGGCCGGCACGCTCCTGTCCGCCGCCATGCCGCTGGCGCAGAGCCTGACGCTGCCGGCCGGCACGGTGCTAGGGGCGGCGGTGCTCGATGGCCAGGGCAACGTGGTGCACGCGGCCGGTACCGTACTGCAAGCGCCGGTGACGCTGGACGCCGGCATGCAGCTGGCCGCGGGCTTTCGATTGCCGGCGCAGGCGCAGATCGGGGCCACGACATGGCCCAAGGGCGTTGTGCTGCCGGTGGCAATGAAGCTGGCCCGGCCGCTGGCGCTGGCCAAGGGTGCCATCGTGCCGTCGGAAACCGACGTGGTGCTGCCGGGCGGCGTGGAGATGGTGGACCTGCGTCCCAAGGGGGCCGACGGCACCCAGGGTCGCACCTTGGCGCTGGCGCCGATGCTGGAAGCCGGTTCGCAATCGTGGGACATCCGGCTGGTGGCCGGCGCCGACACGACGGCGGCCGACGCACGCCTGACATTGCCGGACAGCATGGCGCGCTTGCGCCTGTCCGACACGCATTTCGGCATGGGACACGTGCTCACGCCGATTCCCGGCACCGGTACGCCGGCCACGTACGGGGCCGCCACGTCGCCAGAAGCCGAGGCCTTCTTCGCGGATCTCGCGGCGTGGTACGGCATCGTGCTGACACCAGGCCAGGCGATCACCCCAAGCGACGTGCAGAACCTCAAGGACAACTGGATCATTTCCGAGAGCGTTACCGAACTCAACGACTGGGGCTATGGTGAAGTGGTCCATGTCGTAGATGCCGGGACGCCGCCGGACCTGGAGTTCGTGCCCAAGCTAGCGCGGCAGCAATTGTTCAGCGCGTTGCGCACCGGCACCGGCGACCTGGACCTGGTTTCGGGCGGGGATGTCGAAATGACCTCGCTCTACGGCGTCTACACGGCGGGCACCTCCTCGGCGCCGCCGGGCAGCGGCTATAACCAGGCGCGCGGCCGTTTGACCGACGGTACGGTGCTGCGTCCCGAAGGGGCGATTTTCGAAGCGCTGGTCGATGGCGGCGCCGAAAGCCTGTACGCGGCCTGGTACCCGGAGCAGGGCGGTAATGTGTTGTTGCGTGCCGGCGGCGATCTCAAGGGCGACCTGGTCGGCAACAACGAGAACCGCAGCGACGTTGACGCCTATACCTTCTACAACACGCGCCAGCAGATCGCGACCGCGGCGGTTGGCAACTGGCTGTGGCGGCAGGGTACCGGTAGCGTCGAGGCGGGCACCGACGCGGTGCCGACGGCGTGGTGGATCAACTTCGGCACTTATGTCGCGGGTGGCGCCACCGGCCAGACCGATCCTTACGGTACGAGGCTATTCGGCAATGCCCCTTTCCTGGTGGGCTTCACCGGCATCGGCACGCTCGGTGGCGGCAATCTGGTCGTGGAGGCCGGCGGCGATGCCGGCATGATCGATGCGCGCGGCCTTCAGGCGACCTGGAACGAGACGCGCCATACTCCGCGCAGCCAGGGTCTGCATCTGGCCGTGGCCAGTACCGGTCGCATCACGCCGAGCGGCGAACTGGTGCAGACGGGCGGCGGCGACCTCTCGCTGCGCCTGGGCGGTACCTTGAATCCGAATCCGGAACTGCGAGTCAACGAGCACGACCTGAACAGTACCTTCGTCAATCTGCGCGGCGCCACGATGATCGATGCCGGCGCCATGGGCGGAGTGAAGCTCGGCTATGGCGGGCGGGATCAGATGGATTCCCGCCGGGGCGACGTGTACGCGGCCGGGGGCGGCCAGGCCACCGGCGGGCCTATCCTGGTGCTGGGCGATTCCGCTGTCCGCATTGAGACCCGCGGCGATCTGGTGTTGGGCGGTACGGCCGACCCCGGCCGGACCCTGCTGCTCAATGCAACCCCTTTCACCTACCAGGGCGCGGATTACGCCGGTAACGGCTGGACCTGGTTCTCGCTGTGGACGCCGGCTACCGCCATCGATCTGTTCAGCGCAGGCGGCAACCTGACTCCCGTCACGACCTGGGACGAAAGGGATATCAACGAAAACGTGCGCGGAGGCGGCAAGGGTCGCAACCAGTCGGCCAACGGTGACGGCTCTTTCTACCCGTCCGTCCTGCGAGCGGCCGCCGCCAATGGCAGCCTGTACTACGGCGCCAGCGCCAGCAGCGCGCGCCATTTTTCCACCGGAATCATGCGCTATGCCCACGGCACTGTGCTGGCGCCTTCGCCGGTCGGCGCACAGTTCGTCAATGCCATCGGCAAGAGCGAACTTCAACTGCTGGCGCAGGAGTCGATTCATGGCGCAGGTTATGTGTTCTCGACCTCTACGGCCGACCCGTCGGGGATGGCCAGCCCGTTCCGTCCCGGTTTTGTCGGCATGCTGGCCCAAACAGGTGGCGGCCAGTACGGCACCGATCCGCTTCTGGTCCACAACGCGTCGGCCGAAGCGGCGCTGTACAACGATTGGCTGGGGGGCCAAACCTTGGGACGCATGAATACTGCCGCGTTGTTTACCTTCGGTGGCACGGCGACCGTCGCGGGGGCGGCGGTGGGACGGGAGCCGGCGCGCTATTACGCGGTGCAAGGCGACATCGTCGGCCTGCGCGTCGGCCAGGAAGTGTTGCTGGGCTATCCGGCGGGCTCGGCAGGGTCGCGCTACGAGGCGTCGGGTCCGGTGGCGATACGCGCCGGCCGCGACATTGCGGATTCCGGTACGCCGCTGGGTCAGAAGGATCCGACGGCAGGGCGCCTGGACTCGACCGCCTCGACCCGCGGCAACCTGATCGCTCATGCCTATGCCGACGAGATATCGGTGGTGCAGGCCGGCCGCGATCTGCGCAGCAGCAGCTTCTATATCCTCGGCCCGGGCCTGCTCGATGTATCGGCTGGCCGCCACGTCTATCTGGGCAACAAGGGCGAGATCAAGAGCCTGGGGCCGCTCGGCGGTGTCGAGGCGTCGGGCGGCCGCAGCGGCGGCGCCAGTATCTCGGTGTCGGCGGGAATGGGCGAGGGCGCTTACTGGGATGCCTTTGCCAGGCGTTATCTGGACCCGTCCAACCAGGCCGATCCGGGCCGGCCCTTCGCTGACCAGCCAGGCAAGGCCTTGATCGTCTACAGCGGCAAGCTCACGCTGGCGCAATGGCTGCAAAGCGAGTTCGGCTACACCGGCGACGAGGCCGGCGCGCAAGACTTCCTGGCGCAGCAGCAGGCGCAGCTGGATGAGGCGCGCGCCGCCGCGCTGGCCCAGGGCCGCACCGCCAGCAACCGTTCGCTGGCGCGCGAGTTCCAGCAGCAAAGCCAGCTGCATCTGGTGAACTGGCTGAGCGACCGCTTCGGCGGCGCCAATGGCCTGGGCCAGCATTTCGATGCCGCGACTACAGACGCGCGCGCCTTCTTCGATGCACTGCCGCCGGAGCAGCGGCACGCCTACTTGCGCAATGTCTATTATGCCGAGTTGCGCGAGTCCGGCCGCGAGTACAACGATGCCGACGGCAAGCGCTTCGGCAGCTACCTGCGCGGCCGTGAAGCCATCGCGACCTTGTTTCCCGAGCAGGACGCGCAGGGCAGGGCACTGACGTACGAAGGCGACCTGACCATGTTCAGCAGCGCGCTCTACTACAACGCCGACCATGTAAACAACCCCGTCGGCCAGGCGCGTCCGACGCCGGGCACGACCTACATCACCAAGGCGCAGTGGGAGGCGCTGGGCAGCCCCGGCTACAACGTGTCGTTCTACGACGTGCTCGATGCCGGCATCCATACCAACTTCGGCGGCGACATCAGCATCTTGGCGCCGGGGGGGCGCATGCTGGTCGGCATCGACGGCGGCTTCAACCCGGGCCCGGGCTCGGGCGTGATGACGCAGGGAGAGGGCGACATCAATATTTACGCTCTCGGCAGCATCCTGATGGGGCAGAGCCGCGTCTTCACCACCTTCGGCGGCAATATTCTGGGTTGGTCGGCCGCTGGCGACATCAATGCCGGCAGGGGCTCCAAGACGACAGTGGTCTATACGCCCTCGCGGCGCACGTACGACAGCGTCGGCAACGTCACCTTGTCGCCGCAGGCGCCGAGCACGGGCGCCGGCATCGCCACGCTGAACCCGATCCCGGAGGTGCCTCCCGGCGACATCGACCTGATCGCGCCCTTGGGAACGATCGACGCGGGCGAAGCGGGGATCCGGGTGTCGGGCAACGTGAACCTGGCGGCGCTGCGCGTGGTGAACGCGGAGAACATCCAGGTGCAGGGCAAGGCGGTGGGGATTCCGGTCGTGGCGGCGGTGAACGTGGCGGCGCTGAGCAATGCGAGCGCGGCGGCCTCGCAGGCGGCGACGGCGGCGCAGGACGTAATGCAGCGCGAGCGGGCGGCGTCGCGCCAGGCCTTGCCGTCGGTCTTTACCGTGCGGGTGCTGGGTTTCGGCAACGAGACCGCGCCTGCTTCGCAGGAACCGGTGGCGCCGCGTGCCGTGGAACCTTCGGCTTATCGGCCGGAGGGGTTGGTGAAGGTGGTGGATGCGTCGGCGCTGACGGCGCGGGAGCGGGCGCGGCTGGGGTTGTAAGCGAGACCGCCGTGTCCGGGCGGCGCGCGGGTCGGGTTTTCCGGACCGCGCGCCGCTTTTTTATCAGGGCGCGCCGAAGATCGGGCTGCCGTATTGCGGGGTGGGTGGCCGTTGCGGATAGACCGAGGTGCCGAAGGTGTTGCCCATCCGGTTGGCCATGGCCGCGCGGTTGAACAGGCCTAGTTGGTTGGAAGAGCGTTGGACGATGGCTTCGGACGCGAGTTCGGGGCCGCCCTCCATCTTTCCCGGCGCGGGCTTGGGCTGCAGCTTCTGCGTCAGGCATCCATAGGAAGGCGCGCGCTGGCCGTTGACTTCGACATCGAAGCACGACGGTTCGGCGGTGTCGGGAGCGGCCGAGGCGGCGGCGCCCGACACGAGGGCGCAGGCGAGGGTGGCGAGGGACAGGATCAGGGGGCGGTTCAGGTTCATGGCGTTCTCCTGGTAGCCAGCGTAGCACCCAGCATCGATTCCCTCTACCTCGCCACGGCGCCATTCGCGGGAGATCGCCGGCCGCCGATTTTCTTCATGAACTTTTCATGACAAACGACAGTCCGGGGCCGCCCCGTCCGTCTAAGCAAAAGAACGACCCGGACCCCGTGCCGCTTCCGGCATGACGCCGGGAGGGGATGCCGCGAAGGCTACTACTTGAGAAACGAATTCGACACATGCATGAGCTGAGAAAGAACGGACCGTCGGCGGCATGGCGGGCCCTTTGCGTGGTGGCTCTCTCGCTGGGCACGCCTGCCCTGGCGCCGGCCCAGGAGCAGGGCGCGGCGCCGTCGGCCGACACGCCCAGCGGGGCTGAGCGCCGCGTGGACATCAACGAGTACATCGTGCGTGGCAACACGGTGCTGGACGTACGATCCATCGAGAAGGCGGTGACGCCTTTCCTCGGGCCGGGCCGTACGCTCAAGGACATGGAAGGCGCGCGCGACGCGCTGTTGTCCGCCTACCAGTCCAAGGGCTACCAATCCGTCTATGTCGACCTGCCGGAGCAGCAGGTCGTGGCCGGCATCGTCTATCTGCAGGTTTCCGAGACCAAGGTGGGGCGCGTCCGCGTCGTGGGCGCCGAGTATTCGTCGCCGCTCGAGGTGCGGGACCAGGTGCCGGCGCTGGCCGAAGGCCAGGTCCCCGATTTCAACAAGGCGCAAGCCCAGTTGACCGAATTGAACCGGGCCGGCCGCCGGCAGGTGATGCCCCTGGTCCGGCAGGGCAAGCTGCCCGGGACGATGGACGTGGACCTGAAGGTGGAGGACAACAGCCCGTGGCGCGCCAGCGCGGGCCTGAACAACGACCGCAGCCCGGACACCAAGTCGCTGCGGGCCACGGCCTCCATCGGGCACGACAATTTGTGGCAGATGGGGCACAGCGCGTCGCTCAGCTTCTTCGGCGCGCCGCAGGACCTGGACCAGACCAAGGTGTGGTCCGGTTCGTACGTCGCGCCGCTGCGCGATACGAACTGGAGCCTCGAGGCGTCGGGCTACGTCTCGGACAGCAACGTCTCGACCGTGGGCGGTACCTCGGTGCTGGGCAAGGGCCATGCCATCGGCCTGAAGGCCACCTACACCGTTCCCAACGCGGGCGAGTGGTGGCACGCCTTCAGCGCGGGCATCGACTTCAAGAGCAATAAGGAACAATTGCGCCTGGGCGCCACCGGCGACGAGGTCCCGCTCAAGTACGCGCCGGTCACGCTGTCGTATTCGGGGTTCCGCCAGACCGAGCGTGGCCAGTACGCGCTGGGCATGTCGTTCGTGACCGGCACCCGCAGCCTGTTCGGCTACGGCAGCAATTGGCAGGAATTCAACTACAAGCGCTACAAGGCCAAGCCTGGCTTCATGGTGCTGAAGGCCGACGTCAACGCGACCTACAACTTCGCCGGCGAATCCCAGCTGGGATTCAGGCTGGCCGGACAGATGACCGATTCGCCGCTGGTGTCGGGCGAGCAGATCGCCGCCGGCGGCATGAACTCCGTGCGCGGCTACATGTCGGCCGAATCCACCGGCGATTACGGCCTGGTCGGTTCGGTCGAGTGGCGCACCAAACCCCTGCAGTGGGCCGGAGCCTGGGTCGAGAACTGGCGCGCGTACGCGTTCATGGATGCCGCCCAGCTTCGCCTGCAGGACCCGCTGCCGGAGCAGCAGTCGCGCTTCACGCTGGCCTCGGTGGGGATCGGAACCAGTTTCCGCATCGGCCAGCGCGTGTCCGGCCGGCTGGATTTCGGCTATCCGCTCAGGGACGGCCCCCGCACGGAAAAGCACGATCCGCGCGTGACCTTCAGCATCAACGCCAGTTATTGATCATCGCCACTCGCTTCCATTCATGTCTTTCAGAAAAGATCCCGGAGAGTTTTCCATGCGACGCATTCTGCTTCTCGCGCTCACGATGCTGAGCGCGGTCCTGCCCGGCCTGGCGCAGGCCTGGTGGCAGCCCGACTGGGCCTACCGCAAGCCCATCACCATCGACGCCACGCCGCAGGGCGCCGCCCTGGGCGGCGAGGCCGGCCGCACCCCCGTGCTGGTCCGCCTGCATACCGGCAACTTCAGTTTCGAGGGCGTGGGCGAGAACGGCGCCGACCTGCGCTTCGTCGCGGGCGACGACAAGACCGTGCTCAACCACCAGGTCGAGCAATTCGATCCCTTGCTGGGTATCGCGCTGATCTGGGTCGACGTACCCAACGTCTCGGCCGGCGCCGCGCAGCAGCTGTGGATGTACTACGGCAATCCGAAGGCGCCGGCCTCGGCCAATGGCCAGCTGACTTTCGATCCGGACTACACGCTGGTCTACCACTTCGCCGAGGCCAACGTGCCGGCGCGCGACACCACCGCCTACGGCAACCATGCGCAGACCGCCGTGGTCAGTGTCGACGGCACCGTCATCGGCAAGGGTGCCCAGCTAGGCGTCGCGCCGCTCATGTTGCCGGCTTCGTCGTCGCTGTCGCTGCAGGCCGGCGCGCCTTTCACGTTCTCCGCCTGGGTGCGTCCCGACCAGCTCGGCGCCGAGCAGGCTCTTTACGTCCGCCGCGAAGGCGCCAGCGAATTCATCGTGGGCGTGGATCAGGGGGTGCCGTTCGTACAGGTCAATGGCCGGCGCAGCGCCCCCGGCCAGCCGATCCAGGCAGGCCAGTGGTCGCACATCGCGGTCAAGGCCGATGCCGGCAATGTCGTGCTGTTCGTCGCGGGCCGACAGGCCGCGGCTGTCGCCGCCAGCCTACCCGCGTTCAACGCCTCGGCCGCGGTCGGCGGCGACATCGCCCGCTCCGCGGCGCCCGGCCAGGCGGCTTCCGGCCAGGCGCTGGCGCCGTTCACCGGTGCCATCGATGAACTGCGCCTGTCCAAGGCTGCCCGTCCCGACGCGCTGATCCTGGCCGACGCGATCTCGCAGGGCGCCGATTCGCGCCTGACGGCGTTCGGCGCCGACGAGCAGCAGGCAGGCAAGAGCCACTTCGGTTTCATCCTGGCCGCCATGCCGCTGGATGCCTGGGTGGTCGTGGCCATCCTGGGCCTGATGATGCTGGTCTCTTGGGCCATCATGATCGGCAAGGGTCGCAGCTATGGCGCCATGTCGCGCGCCAACGGCTCGTTCATGGCTTTCTTCCGCGAGGCGGCCGGCGCGCCGCTCGACAGCCTGGCCAACAGCAATCGCGTGCCGGAAGACGTCAAGCAGGATTCGTCGCTGTGGCGCCTGTATGAAGTGGCGATCGAGGAAATGCGTCGCCGCCAGGAACGCGGCTACGACATCAACGCCGTGTCGGATGCCACCATCGGCGCCATCCGCGCCGCGATGGACGGCGTGATGGTGCGCGAGAACGAACGCATGTCCAAGCGCATGAACTGGCTCTCGACCACCATCGAAGGCGCGCCTTACGTGGGCCTGTTCGGCACGGTGATCGGGATCATGCTGGTGTTCGTGGTCGCGGCCATGGCGGGCGCGGTCGACATCAACTCCGTCGCGCCGGGCATGGCGGCCGCGCTCTTGTGTACCGCGGCCGGCCTGGGCGTCGCGATCCCCGCGCTGTTCGGCTACAACTGGCTGGCCTCGCGTTCGGAAGCCATCGGCGCCGACATGGCCGTGTTCGTGGATGAGTTCTCCACGCGCCTGGCCGAAGAGCAGGGCGCGGGCCGCCAGGTCCGCCCCGCCTTGCAGCGCGCTTGACGGAGCGGGCGACCATGGCAACCGCAGTCAAGTTCGGCACCAAGAAGCGTGCCAACGGCATCAACATCACGCCCTTCGTCGACGTGCTGCTGGTGGTGCTGGTCATCTTCATCCTGACCAGCAACGCCAGCATCCCGGGCATCCGCGTGGACCTGCCCAAGGCGAGCGCCTCGGTCCCGCTGGAAAAGCCCAAGACCAAGGCCATCACCATCGACAACGCCGGCCAGGTGTTCCTGGATGCCTATCCGGTCACGCTGCCCGAACTGGAAGAGCGGTTGCGCACGGAGAAGGCGCTGTCGCCCGACTTCCCGGTGATCGTCCGCGGCGATGCCTCGGTCCAGTACGCGAAGGTGGTCGAAGTGCTCGACCTGCTGCGCCGGATCGAGCTCAACCAGGTCGGCCTGGTGACGGGCAAGCCGGCCTGAGGAGAGCAATGTGACCAGTCGTGATCCCGTCTCTCGCCCGGCCTCGCCAGGCAGCCGCCTGTGGCGGCGCTGGGGCGGGCTCGTCATCGGGTTGGGCGTGGCGGCCATTCTTGCCGGGTTGCTGTGGTATCTGCTTGCCGATACCGCCAGTACCAAGCGCGAAGTGGCGGCAACCCCGATGCTGATGCTGCCCCCGCCGCCTCCGCCGCCACCCGAGCCGGAAAAATTGCCCGAGCCTGAACCGGAGATCAAGCCGGAAGTCGTCGAGCCCGAGCCCACGCCCATCGAACCGCTGGATGCGCCGCCGGAAGACGCGCCGCCGAGCCCGTCGCAGGACCTGGGCGATCCCGTCACCATCGACGGCGCCGCCCAGGCCGGCTCGGATGCTTTCGGCGTGGCGGCCGGCCGCGGTGGCGGATCCTCGGGAGCGGGGCGCGGAGGGCTCGGCAATGCCGCCTATTCCTCCTACTACTCGAATGCCTTGCAGCGGTTGCTGGGGCGTGACCCGCGTACGCGCAACCTGGCGTTCCAGGATATACGCATTGACTTCTGGTTGACCGCGGATGGCCAGGTGGCGAAGGTCCAACTGGTGAAGAGCAGCGGCGATCCCGAGGTCGACAAGGCTGTTCTGGACGTCGTGCGCGAAGGAGACATCTCCGACGAGCGGCCCCCCGCCTCGATGCGTTATCCGATGCGGCTCACCATGAAGGGACAGCGTCCGTCATGAGTGCGTCGCCACAACCCCATCCGTTTCCACCCCATTCCGTGAATTCGCTCATGAATCAATCGACAGCATCCGATCGCCGCGCGACCCGCGGCAGCCACAGCCGGGCGCAGCGGCCGGCCGCGCAAGCGACGCACGGCCGCCCCGGCCTCCGAGCCATCGCCGCCGCCGTTGCCTCGGTCGTCGGGCTGCTGGGAACCGTCCCGGCCCAGGCCCAGACCGCAGCGCCCAATGAAAGCGCGATGGTCCGCCTGATCCGCGGCCTGATCCAGAGCGGCGCCCTGGCCAAGGACGTGGGCGAGGCGCTGCTGGCGCAGGCCCAGACCGAGGCGCTTGCCGCGCAGCAGGCGCAGCGCCAGGCGGCGACCGCCGCCACGGCCGGCGCCGCCGGCGGCGCGCTGCGTCCCGAGCCGGGCGACGTACGCGTCCCGTACATTCCCGAGACCGTGCGCGACCAGATCCGCGACGAGATCAAGGGCCAGGTCATGGCCCAGGCCAAGTCCGAGGGCTGGGCGGCCCCCAACGAGACGCCCGAGTGGACCAAGCGCATCCGCATCGAGGGCGACATGCGCGTGCGCAACGAATCGCGCTTCTATTCGGACGGCAACAGCAACATCGAGGTGGACTGGGCCGCGATCAACCGGGGCAGCGGCTATGACGTCAACGGCAACACCAATCTGTCGCTGCCCAACACCATCAACACCCGCGAGAACCGCAAGAACGTGTTCCGCGCCCGAGCCCGGCTGGGCGTCTACGCCGACCTCTCGGACCGGACCGAAGTGGGCGTGAGGCTGGCCACCGGCAGCGACGAAAGCCCGGTGTCGACCACCCAGACACTGGGGGGCGGCCTGGGCAAGAAGAACGTCTGGCTGGACCAGGCCTACCTGGCGCACAAGCCGCTCGACTGGCTGACGGTGGTGGGCGGCCGTTTCGGCAATCCCTTCTTTTCGTCCGACACCCTGTTCTCGTCGGACCTGAATTTCGATGGCCTGGCGGTGAAGGCCGAGCGGCCGTTCGCGGCGAATCCGGACGTGTCGCTGTTCGGCAGCCTGGGCCTGATTCCGCTGGAGTATTCATCGGACAGCTTCCCGGGCACCAGCCAGGACAAGGCGCGCAGCCACAACAAGTGGCTGATCGGCGCGCAGATCGGTTCGAACTGGAAGGTGAACGAGGACAACCGCCTGCGCGGCGCGGTGGCGTACTACGACTTCCGCAACATCAGCGGCAAGGTGTCGCAGCCCTGCGCCCTGTATGCCGGCGCCGACCATTGCAGCACCGACTGGTCGCGTCCCGCCTTCATGCAGAAGGGCAACACGCTGATGCTGTTGCGCAATATCTCGCTCGATCCGCTGGATCCCGCCAACACGAAGATGCCGCAATACGTCGGACTGGCGTCCAAGTTCCAGTTGCTGGACCTGAACTTGCGCTGGGACACCAAGGTCGCCGGCGGCTACGGACTCAGGCTGGATGCGAACTACATCCGCAACCTGGCCTATGACGCCGACGAAATGTGGACCCGCTCGGGCGGCGGCATCGTCAACAACTTCGGCGGCACGGGCGGCACCGGGCGTTCGGACTTCAGGAGCGGCGCCAACGCCTACATGCTGCAGGTCACGTTCGGCAAGCCCGCGCCGGTCGCGCGCGGCGACTGGAACCTGCTGGCCGGCTACAAGCGCATCGAGCCCGATGCCCTGCCGGACGCCTACAACGATTCGTCCTTCCACCTGGGGGGAACGAACGCCAAGGGCTACTACGTGGGCGGTTCGTACGCCATCGACAAGAACACCTGGTTCACCGGCCGCTGGATGTCGACCAAGGAAGTCTACGGCGCGCCGTTCTCCGTCGACATGCTGCAGGTCGAGTTCAACGCCCGCTTCTAAGGAGAACGACGTGCATTTCGCATCCATAGTGCCGTCGGCGGCCGCAGGGCGCCGCGCCGCCTGCGCGGCGGCGCTGCTGCTCGCCGCCGCCGGCGGCGTCCAGGCCCAGCAGGCACCAAGCATGGAGGAACGTTTGCGGGCCCAGCTGCGCATCACGACCTCCCAGCTCCAGCAGGCGCAGAACGAACTGGCTGCGCTCAAGGCCGGCCAGGGGCCCGCCGCGGCGCCGGCCAAGTCCGACGAACTGGCGGCGATGAAGGAGGAACTGTCGCGCGCCAAGGCCCAACTGGCGGCCGAGCGCGAGTCGCGGCAGAAGGCTCGCGATGACAGCGTGCAGCTCAAGGAACAGGCCGAGGCCGCCCTGGAGAAGGCGGGCGCCCAGGTCGCCCAGTACCGCAACGCCTACGACGAACTGCTGAAGATGGCCCGGGCATCGGAGGCCGAACGCCAGCGCCTGGCGTCGGAGACGTCGGCGCAGCGCACCGCGATCGGCCAGTGCGAGGCGAAGAACGCCCAGCTGTATGCCGTGGGCAAGGAGATCCTCCATGCCTACGAAACCATGGATGTCGGCACCGTGCTGGCCGCGCGCCAGCCGTTCGCGGGCGCCGCGCGGGTCAGGCTGGACGAGACGGCCCAGCAGTTCGGCGACAAGCTGTACGAGGGCCGGTTCGACGCCCGTGGCGTGGCATCCGCCGCGGCGCAGTAGCCCGGGCGCGGTGCGGGTGCTGGTGTCGGCCGAGGTGGTCTTGTCACATTGTTTCGCTGCAATAGGGCACACCGGCCGCCACGGCACCGTCATCACCGCGTAGCAGTCACGATCAGAGAAGGAAGTCGAAGTCATGAAACTCAAGCAGAACCCCTCCACGCACTCCATGCCGGCCGTCCTGGCGGCCTTGTTCGCCGCCTGGCTGGGCGTCGCCGCCACGGCTCACGCAGCGGACAGCGGCGCTGCGGTCGCCAGCGTGGGCAGCGTCTCGATCAGGCAACAGGAGGTCGAGCAGCTCCTGCGCGGCATGCCCGATGCCGAGCGCGATGCCGTCAAGGGCAATCGCGCCGGTCTCGAGAACTGGCTGCGCCAGCGCCTGGCCAGCGAGGCGCTGCTCAAGGAGGCCCAGGCCAAGGGCTGGGACAAGCGCACGGAAATCAAGACGCGCGTGGACGCGGCGGTACGCGAGGTCACGGATCGCATCGTCGCCACCTCGTACCTGGATTCGGTCGCGCAGCTTCCCGAAGGCTATCCCTCGGAGGCCGACGTGCGCGCCGCCTACGAACGCGCCAAGGAGGGCTTCCAGCTTCCCGCCGCCTATCACGTAGCCCAGATCTTCCTGGCGGCGCCGGCCGACGACGGCGCTGCGGTGGCCAAGGCCCGCGCACAGGCGCAGGATCTGGCGGCCCAGGCCCGCCGCGGCGATTTCGCCGAACTGGCGCGCAAGCATTCGCAGGACGAGCGCTCGGCGGCGCGCGGCGGCGACGTCGGAACCCTGCCCCTGGCGCAGTTGCTGCCCGAGGTGCGAGAACCCGTTTCCCGGCTGCAGCCCGGCCAGGTGAGCGAGCCGGTCCAGTCCCAGGCAGGAATACATGTACTCAAGCTGCTCGACTCGCAGGCGCCGCGCACCGCGACCCTGGACGAGGTCAGGCCGCGCCTGCAACAGGTGCTGCGGCAGCAGCGCAAGCAGGAACTGATCGAGGCCTACATGGCCAGGCTGGCACCGGCCGGCTCGGTCAAGATCGACAGCGCGGCGCTGGATGCCGCGATGAGCAAGGCCAACTGAACATCATTCATCATCAGGACAGAACATGAGCAAGAACGATAACCAAGCCGCCGTGGAAACCACCGCAGCCCCGGTGCTGACTGTCGTCGGCGCGGACCAGGTGGCCGAAGCCATCAAGGCCGCCGGCTGCGCCGTGACCCCGATCGAACAGGATGGCGTGGTCCGCCTGCACAGCGCCAGTCACGGTGTCGGCTTCCAGGTGCTCTGGGGCAACGCCCAGGCCAAGGACCAGTACGCCGATTTCACCTTCAGCTGCCCGCTGCGGGTACAGGGCGGCGAACTTCCGGCCGGCCTGCTGACCGAATGGCATCGCACCAAGCGCTTCGCACGCGTTTCCCAGCATGGCGATTTCGTCGTGCTGGAGATGGACGTGGTGGCGGCCGGCGGCGTGTCGCCCAACCACCTGGCCGTCGCGGCGCAGATCTGGACGCAGATGATGGGCCAGTTCTTCCTCTACCTGCGCAATTTCCGCGCCGAAGAGGGGCAGCAGGCCGGAATCGGCGAGGCCGAGAACGCGCCCGCCATCGCGACGGCTTGACGCAGCGCAGCCGCCGGATCGCTGGGTGACACGGGAGAAGCACATGCAGGAGACGATCGCTGTCCGCCATGACGCCGAAGGCGCGGCGCAGGAAGCCATCCAGCGGCGATTGAACGCGACGGCGCGTCAGCTGGAGCGGACGCGGCGTGTGGAGACCGCTCGCATCCGGCAGCGCGAGCGGCTGCTGCGCATGCTGGCGGAGTCCATGGCGGAGCTCGGTATCTCGGGCGCGGAGCTCCAGGCCGCGCGCCGCGCCTACAAGCAGGCGACGGACAAGAAGTAGCAGGAGCGGGCCGGTCGGGCCCGCTTTCACGGATCCGGCCTTGATACAAAGTAAGGTGACTTGATTATTTACTTTGTTAATCAATTGAGGCATCTTTGCCGGACGCGCGCCATGGCTCGTGTCCGGGCTGGTGGGTGCGCGAGAACGACAAGAAACTCGCATCCGGGGGAGATCCATGAAGATCCGTCACGTCCCGCTCTCCGCATTCCTGTTCGCCGCCCTGGCGGCCTGCGGCGGCAGCGATGACCCCGCACCCACGCCATCCGACCCCGGTCCGGGGCCGTCCGCCGCCCAGTCGTGCAGCGACCTGAACGGCAGGATGATCGCCAAGGCCGAGATCGGCAAGCCGACCTCGGGCGCCGTGGTGCAGTCGGCCACGCTGGTCAAGGCCGATGCCGAGGGCAACGCCAACGGCGAATACTGCGCCGTGCGCGGCATCGTCATGCCGGTCGATCCGGCCGCGCCCAACCTGGAGTTCCAGGTGAACCTTCCCACGGCCTGGAACAAGCGCGCGCTGCAACTGGGCGGCGGGGCGTTCAACGGTTCGCTGGTGACGGGACTGGGCAAGTATCCGCTGCAGCCGGCCGATTCCAAGGCGCCGCTGGCGCAGGGCTACGTGACCCTGGGCAGCGACGGCGGTCACAAGTCCAGCGCGGGCTTCGATGCCTCGTTCGCGCTGAACGCCGAGTCGCTGATGAACTTCGGCCAGTTGTCCATCAAGAAGACGCACGACGTGGCGATGGCGCTGATCAAGGCCCGCTACGGCGCCGCGCCCGAGCGCTTCTATTTCATCGGCGCTTCGCAGGGCGGCCACGAGGCGCTGGACGCCGCGGCGCGCTATCCCGACGACTATGACGGCGTGGTGTCGAACTACCCGGCCTACAACGTGACCATGCTGCACCTGGGGTCCCTGAACGCGGGCCGCGCCATGTACGGCAACGGCGGCGCCAACTGGATGAACGCGGCCAAGGTCAAGCTCCTGACCGATGCCGTCTATGCCGCCTGCGATCCGCTGGACGGCCTGAAGGACGGCGTCATCAGCAACGTGGCCGGTTGCGACGCGGCGTTCGGCATCGCCGGCGTGCGCGCCACGCTGCGCTGCGCGGGGGGCGGCGACATGGGCGACACCTGCCTGTCCGACGCGCAGATAGCGGGCGTGGAGACGATCGCTTCGCCCTACAAGCCAGGCGTGGAAATCGCCGGCATGACCCAGTTCGAACGCTGGCCGATACTGGAAGGCGCGCTGTTCAACGTGTCGTCCTATGGCACCGTTCCCCAGCCCTCCAACCCGCTGTCGGGCAAGGAGGCGCTGCTGTACTCGGTCGGCGCGGCCACGACCAAGTACATCATCACCCGCGACGTCAACTTCGATCCCATGACGCTCGATCCCAAGACCTACGAGACGCGCATCAAGGAGGTGGGCGGCATCATGGACGTGTCCGACGTCGACCTGGGGCCGTTCATCCAGAAGGGCGGCAAGCTGATCATGATCCACGGCACCGCCGACGACTTCATCACGCCGCACAATTCCATCGTCTATTGGAACAAGCTGGTGGCGGGCAAGGGCCAGTCCACGGTCGACGGGTTCGCGCGCTTCTACGTGGTGCCCGGCCTGGGACATGGCTTCGGGCCGTTCAATGCGACCTACGACGCGCTGGGGGCATTGACCGGCTGGGTCGAGCGGGGAGCCGCGCCGGGCGTGTTGACCGCCATCGATGCCAACCCGGGCGCGGCCCGGACGCGGCCGATGTGCCGGTTCCCGGGATGGCCTAAGTACAAGGGCGAAGGGCCGGTCGGCGACGCGGCAAGCTTCGCCTGCGTGACGGAGTAGGAGAGGGCGCGGGCCGGGGCGCCTTGTGGGCGACCCTGCCCGCCCGCTTACTTCGACGGATTCAGCGTGTTGTAGCTGGTGATCAGGTTGCGCCGGCGATGATGAGCTGCTTTTTGCCGGGGGCAAGCGAAGGCTGCCCCGCGGGCAGGGGCCGGGAGCGGCGCTCCCGGGAAGTCAGGCCGCGGCGCGCTCGAAGCGCCCGGCGTTGTAGTCGTCGATGGCCTGCTGGATCTCGGCCTGCGTGTTCATGACGAAGGGACCATAGCCCACGACCGGTTCGTCGATGGGTTCGCCCGCCAGCCACAGCACGACGGCATCATTGTTGGCCTCCAGCGTGACACCGGTGCCATCGCGCTCGAAGTGGACGAGCTGTCCTTCGCGCGCCACGGTCTCGCCGTTCACCAGCACCGTCCCGCGCAGCACGACCAGCGCCAAGGTGTGGCCAGGCGTGCCGTCGAAGCGGGCGTGGCCGCCCTGCGCCAGGCGGATGTCCCACATGTCGATGGGCGTATGGGTCCGGGCCGGGCCCTTGCCGCCGCCGTATTCCCCGGCGATCACCCGCACGCGGCCGGCGCCGTCGGGCAGGTCGATCGAGGGAATCTGCGCGTCGAGCAGGGTCTGGTAGCCCGGTTCGCTCATCTTGTCCCGCGCGGGCAGGTTGACCCACAACTGCACCATTTCCATGGTGCCGCCGCGCTCGGTGAAGGCGCGCGAGTGGAATTCCTCGTGCAGGATACCGCCGGCCGCGGTCATCCACTGCACGTCGCCCGGGCCGATCAGGCCGCCGGCGCCGGTGGAGTCGCGATGCTCGACCTCGCCCTGGTAGACGACCGTGACGGTCTCGAACCCCCGGTGCGGATGGCGGCCCACCCCGCGCGGACGGGCGGCGGGCGGAAAGGATGTGGGGGCGGCATGGTCCAGCAGCAGGAACGGGCTGAGGTGGCGGCCCAGGCCGTCGTAGCCGAACAGCGAGCGCACGGGAAACCCGTCGCCCACCCAATGGGGCCGGGGAGCGCTGTAGACGCCGAGGATTTTCTTCATGCCGATCTCCTGGTAGGAACCGTGGTAACGGTCGATGTAGACATGATATGGACGGGACGAAACGCCGGGTAGGTGGCAGAATTCGCATGGAGCGTTCTATTTAAGGAACGATGGACATGCAGGATCTCAACGATCTCTATTACTACGTGCAGGTGGTGGACCACGGCGGTTTCGCACCGGCCGGGCGCGCCCTGGGCATACCCAAGTCCAAGCTCAGCCGCCGCATCGCGCTGCTGGAGGAACGCCTGGGGGTCCGGCTCATCCAGCGCTCGACCCGCCGCTTCGCGGTGACGGAGATCGGCCAGACCTACTACGGCCATTGCAAGGCCATGCTGGTGGAGGCCGAGGCCGCCGACGAGGCCATCGCCGTGATGCATGCCGAGCCGCGAGGCACCGTGCGCATGTCATGCCCGGTAGCGCTGCTGGATGCGCGGGTGGCCGACATGGTGGCCGAATTCATGGTTGCCCATCCCCGCGTGGAAGTTCATCTGGAGGAGACCAACCGGCGGGTGGACGTGGTGGGAGAGGGCCTGGACATCGCCTTGCGGGTGCGGCCGCCGCCGCTCGAGGACAGCGGGCTGGTCATGCGGGTGCTGGCGAACCGCGGGCAGTACCTGGTGGCATGCCCGGAGCTGCTCAGGAACGGCATCCCTCGCGTGCCGGCGGATCTCGCGGACCTGCCCAGCATGGCGCTGGGCGTGCCGCAGCAGGAGTATGTCTGGAACCTGATCGGACCCGACGGCGCGCATGCCGCCGTGCGTCACCACCCGCGGCTGATCACGCGCGGCATGCCGGCGCTGCGCGCGGCCGCCGTGGCGGGCGTCGGCGTGGTGCAATTGCCGGCGATGATGGTACGCGACGAGCTGGTCAGCGGCGAACTGGTGCACGTCATTCCCGGCTGGGCGCCGCCGCGCGAGATCATCCATGCGGTATTCGCATCGCGGCGCGGCCTGTTGCCTGCCGTGCGGGCCCTGGTCGAGCACCTGGCCGACCGGTTCGCGGAACTGGACGAAGACTGAGGCCCCCCGACATGGACGACGATCGCAAGGGCGCGGACGCCAGGAGTTTCCCCGACTACCGCCAGATCAGCATATTCACCGCCTTGTACGAGGTCGCGAGCATCGCGCGCGTGGCCGCGCGCCTGGGGATGAATCCTTCCACCGTCAGCATGGCGCTGGCCCGGCTGCGCGAGATCTACCAGGACGACCTGTTCGTGCGCAGCGCCGTCGGCATGATACCGACCATCAAGGCGGAGTCCATCTATCCGGGCCTGAAGCAGGCCCAGCAGCTGTTGCAGGCCAGCGCACTGGAGGGCGATGCCTTCGATCCCGCGGTGGCGACCCGCCACTTCCGGGTGGCGATGAGCGAAATCGGCGTCTATGTGCTGATGCCCGGGCTACGCTCGTTGCTGGCGGGCGAGGCGCCGGGCGTCAGCCTGGAACAGATCGAGATCACCGCCGATACCCCCTGGCACCTGGAGTCAGGCACGCTGGACCTGGTGCTGGGCCATGTGCCGACCATGGGCAAATCGGTCATCCGCCAGCGGCTGTATCGCGAGCACTATGTCTGCCTGGGGCGCGCCAGCCATCCGGCGCTCCGGGCCGGTATGCCGGTGGAGGATTTCCTGCGGCTGCCGCACCTGTCGGTGGCCAGCCGGGGCCGCAACCGGCGGCGCTGGGAGGACCATGCGGCCGAGAAGCTGGGCGCGCGGCCCAACATCCGGTTGGAGCAATCGAGTTTCGCCGGTATCGAGCACCTGCTGGCCGACAGCGACCTGGTGGCCGTGGTGCCGGCCCGCCTGAGCCGTGCATTGATGCGCTTCGCGCCGCTGATGGCGGTGGACCTGCCGTTCGAGTCGCCCAGCTACGTGGTCCACCAGCATTGGCATTCCCGGCACAGGAAGGATGCCGGGGCGACCTGGCTCAGGAAGGCGCTGGCCCGCATCGCGCAGGGCTGAGCGCCGGCGGGCCGTTTATTCGACCGTGATGTGGTTGCGCTCGATCAGCGATTTCCACATCGCGCGTTCTTCCTTCAACTGTTGGCTGAACCTGGCCGGCGTGTCCGAGACCGGGAGATAGCCTTGCTCGATCAGGCGCTGCTTGACCGACGGCTCCTGCATGGCCTTGACCACGGTCTGGCTCATCTTCTGGATCACGGCGTCGGGCGTGCCGGCGGGCGCCATCACGCTGAAGGACTGCGGCACGTCGGGCAGGCCCTTGTCGGTCCAGACCGGCACCTTGGGGAACAGCGGCGACTTGCTGCTGATGGCGAGCGGGACGGCCTTGCCGGACTTGATGTGGGGCAGCACGGATGCCACGTCCGATTGCAGGAAGTCGAGCCGTCCGCCCAGGAAGTCCTGCATGGTCGGCGCCATGCCCTTGTACGGCACGTGCGTGAACGCGGCGCCGGTTTTTTCTTCCATGACCTTCACGCCCAGGAAGGTGGGCGAACCGTGGCCGGCCGATCCGAAGGCCAGCTTGCCGGGTTCGCTCTTGCCGGCGGCCAGCAGGTCGTCCAGCGTCTTGAAGCGCGAGCCGGGCGGCACGACGTAGACCAGGGGCGCGTCCACGCCGCGGGCCACCGGCACGAGATCCTTCTCGGCGTCGTAGGGCAGGTTCTTGTACAGATAGGGATTGACCGCGATCGCCGGCGTGGCCGAGACCAGGAAGGTGTAGCCGTCGGGCGTGGCGCGCGCCGCCGCCGCCGCGCCGATGTTGCCGCTGGCACCGGGTTTGTTCTCGACCACGACGGTCTGCCTGAGCGCCTTGCCCACGCCTTCGGCCAGCAGCCGGGCGTAGATGTCGGTGCCGCCGCCGGGCGACGAGGGCACGACGAAGGTGATGGGACGGGTGGGCCAGTTGTCGGCCGCGGTGGCGGCCAGGGCGAACGAAAGCGCCAGGCCGCCGCCGATCAGGGCCAGCCCGCGCGCGAGGGGAGTTGGGGTCATGCGTGTCCTCCGGATGTTCTCTTGTTGGGGCCGAGTATTTCACAGGCTGGCCGCCAAGTCGGTCAGCCGGATTGATGTCGAAGATCAAGAAAATTGATGCATGCTTCGGGTGCACAATATGCGATCGATACTACGAGCGGAAACGGGGAGCATGCTCATGAACGAAATCGTGCTGGAGGCGCGCCGCAACCTGGCGCGGGCCAACCGCATCCTCTACCTGAAAGGCATCGTCGACGGGTTCGGACACGTCAGTTGCCGGCACCCCGAGATCGCCGGCCACTACCTGATCTCGTGCAACCGGGCGCCCAACCTGGTCAAGGAAGCGGATATCGTCGAGCTGGACGAGGATTCGAACCCGGTGGGCGGCGATACCCGGCGCCTGTACCTGGAACGCTTCATCCACGGCGAGATCTACCGTACCCGTCCCGACGTCCGCGCCGTGGTCCACAGCCACTCGGCGGCCATGATCACCATCGCCGCCACCGACGTATCCGTCAAGCCCATGTTCCACATGGCCGGGTTCCTGACGCGCACCGCGAAGTTCGACATCCGCGAGGCGACCGGCCGCGAGACCGACATGCTGATACGCGACCACGACCTGGGCCGCCACCTGGCCGACACCCTGGGACCCGCCAGCGCGGTGCTGATGGTCGGCCATGGATCGACCATGGTGGGGACCAGCCTGGAAGAAGCCATCTACCGGGCGGTGTACGCCGAGGTCAACGCGGGCATGCAACTGGGGGCGATGCGGATCTCGGACAATGTGCGCTACCTGTCCGAGACCGAGTCCGACCTGGCCACCGAGACCAACCGCGGCCAGCTCAAGCGGTGCTGGGACCTGTGGTGCGAGGAAGTGGACATCGACGCCTGACCCGCGCGCGGCGCTACGCCGGCGCCGCCACCGGTGGTATCGTGCGATCCGGACGGCACATGGGCCGCCGCACAATAATCAAGGCAAGGGGACATCGCCATGAAACGGATCGTGGGGGGACTGGCCGCGCTGGCATTGGCGCTGGCCGGGGGCACGGGCATGGCGGCGGAATCGCCCGGCGTGCAGGTCGAGAAGCTGATGGAGAGCGGCGCGTCGTGGGACGGCCGTCCCTACGTGGCCTATCCGTCCGGCGCGCCGATGTTGACGGTGCTTCGGATCACGATTCCCGCCCACAGCGCGCTGCCCTGGCATACCCATCCCATTCCGAACGCGGCCTATGTCCTGTCGGGCGAACTGACGGTCGAGAAAAAGGAAACGGGCGAGACGCGCCTGCTCAAGCAGGGCGACGTCCTGCCGGAAATGGTGGGCGAATACCACCGCGGCGTGACCGGCGACCAGGGCGTGGTGCTGATCGTGTTCTATGCCGGCAGCCGCGGCTTGCCGCTGTCGCAGCAATAGGGGCGTCAGCCCGCCTGCACCGGGTTGCTGAGCTTGCCTATCCCCGCCACGGTAACGCTGACGGGGCCGCCGATCTTGTTCAGGTCGGCGTTCTGGACCGCCCGGCCGGGCTTGCCGCCCGAGGCCAGCGCCGTGCCCATCGACACCACGTCGCCCGGCACCAGCGTCATGTAGCTGGAGACGAAGGCCAGGACCTCGGGCAGCTTGTGGAAGAGGTTCGCCGTGTTGTCGCTGGCGTATTGTTCGTCGCGGACGTGGCACGAGATGTCCAGCGCGTGCGGGTTGGGAATCTCGTCGCGGGTGACGATCCACGGGCCCAGCGGCGAGAACGTGTCCGAACCCTTGTAGCGGCCGCTGTACGAGACGTGGCTTTCGACGTAGCGGATGCCTTCGCCTTCCAGCGCCGGATGGATGGCGCGGTAGTGGAAGCTGTCCTCGTCGCGCATGGTGGGCGAGGTCAGGTCGTTGTGGATGGTGTAGCCGAACACATGGTCATAGGCGTCGGCCGCGTCGATGTCGCGCGCCAGCTTGCCGATCACGACCGCCAGTTCGGGTTCGGGGTGCACGCGGCCGTAGTGGGGCTTCAGGCGTATCGGTTCGCCGTGGCCGGCCAGTGCCGACCAGGGCTTGGTGAAGACCGCCGGGTGCTTGGGGCCCTTGACGATGCGGTCGGTGTTGGCGCTGTTGTTCAGGGCCAGGCAGCACAGTTTCGAGGGGCGCGGCACGGCGGGAAGGAAGCGGACCGTGTCCATGGGCAGGCGCGGCAGCCCGGCCTGGCCCAGCGCGGCATGTACCTGCCGGAGCTGGTCCCAGAAATCGGGGCCGGCTTCGATCAGCCGATGCATGTCCAGGGGGCCCTGGAAGTCGGGTGCGAATTGGCGGCATGCGGTTTCGGCGTCGATCAGTTCGGAATCGGAGATCACGAATCCGACGCGCGCGGCGTCGGGCCGGTCGAAGGTGGCGTAGCTGGCGAGTTTCAAGCGAGGCTCCAGTCCTGACGAGAGTGGGAACGGGGCGGCGCACGGGCCGCCTCGCGGCACGACAGCTTAATTCCGCGCGGCGGCGGCGCAGAATCTCGCCGCCGCTTCTTTCCGTGTCGCGGAACGCGTCAGCCGAGCGCGAGCCGCTCGTCGACGGCGGCGCAGATTTCCTGGCGCGTCCGATCGAGCTGGTCCACGCATTCACGCAGGCGCTCCGGGGTCAGCAATGCGCTGAAGGTGGTCAGCGACAGGACGCCCAGCACGCGGTCGCCGTGGGCGAGCGGCACGGCCAGCGTGGTGCTGGAACCGCGGCCCTGGCCCTTGCGCAGGCCGTACCCGCGCCGGCGCGTGGTGGCCAGTTGATGCTCGATGTCTTGTTTGACCGGCGGCCACAGGGCCGGTTCGGGTAGCGAGGCCTGCATCCACTGCAGCAGGCGGTCGCGTTCGGCCTGGCCGCAATAGGCCAGGTAGGCCTGCCCCATGCCGGAATGCACGAGGTCGTGGACGTGGCCGACCGTGGTGTGCTCGGACCCGATGGGGCTGTAGGGCATGGAGCTGTAGCGCACGACGATGTGGCCGCGGTCCAGGGTGCCCAGGGCCAGCGGCAGGCCGGTGGCGCGCGTGTTCCTGAGCACGATGGGCGCGCCGACTTCCACCACCAGTTCGGGCTCGGAGAAGCCTTCGCTCAGGCACAGGACCTTCTCGGTCAGCGTGTACGTGCCCTTGACCACGTCGGCGCGCACGTAGCCCTCGCTCTTGAGCGTGGCCAGCAGGCGGTGGATGGTGGACTTGGGCAGTCCGGTGGCCTGGTGCAGGGACTGGAGCGAACTCTGCGGCTGGTGGTTCAGCGCCCGCAGGATGTTCAGCGCCCGGACCACCGGCCCGATGGCGTTCGTTTCGGACATGCCTGCCGTTTCCTCCATGTGCTGGCGCCCCGATGATAGCGCCGGGCCGGCTTTTTCCGGAATCGCCGCGTTCCGTGACACGGAATGCTCGCGTGCGGAGTGGCAGCGGCGGCGGAGGGCGCTCCTATACTGCGCCCCGGCGACCCCCGCAGAGGGGCGCGACCATGAAGAATGAATGAAGGAGACCCCGATGGGGACTGGCAACTTATCCCGTCGTGCCATGCTGGCGCTCGCGGCCGGCTCGATGCTGCGTCCGGTTGCAGCCGCCTCCGGCGCGTCCTCCGCCTATCCGAGCCGTCCTGTCCGGCTGATCTCGTCGTTCGCGGCGGGCGGCACCACCGACATCCTCGCGCGCCTGGTGGGCAAGCAGCTCTTTCCGTCCGCGGGGCAGGTCGTCGTGGTCGAGAACCTTCCCGGGGCGGGCGGAACGATAGGGGCGGCGGCCGTCGCCCGCGCGCCCGCCGACGGCTACACGCTGGAGATGGGCGGCGTGTCCACGCATGCGATGGCCGGCGCGCTGTACAAGCAACTGCCGTTCGACCCGGTGGCGTCCTTCGAGCCGGTATGCATGCTGGTCTACGCGACCACCGCGATCGCCGTGCCCGCCTCGTCGCCGTTCCGCAGCCTGGCTGACCTGATCGCGCATGCGCGCGCGAACCCCGGCAAGATCACCTACGGCTCGGGCGGCATAGGCAGCATCAACCACCTGGCCCTGGCCTCGCTGGCGAGCACGGTCGGCATCGACCTGCTGCACGTGCCGTACAAGGGCGGCGGCCCGGCGGTGACCTCGCTCCTGCAGGGCGAGACCCAGTTGTTCGCGGGCGGCAGCTCGCTGCTGCTGCCCCATGTGCGGGCCGGCAAGCTGCGGATACTGGCGGTGACCGAGGACAAGCGCGCCCGCGTGCTGCCGGACATTCCCACGGTGGGCGAGACGGTGCGTGGATTCCGCGTGGTCAACTGGTACGGCGTGCTCGGGCCCGCTGGCCTCGCGCCCGGGATCCGGGAGGCGCTATGGAAGGAACTCGACCGCGTCATGCGCCTGCCCGAGGTCGAACGCCAGCTCGATGCGATGGGCCTGGAGTATCCGGGCATGTCGTCGGCCGCTTTCAAGGCCTCCCTGGCCGAGGATAAGGAACGCTGGGGACGCGCCATCCGGGAACTGGGCATTCTGCCCGAATAGGAGATCGATATGCGGACCATCCTGCTTGCCGTCCTGGGGACGGCCATGTTGTCCACCTCGCCCGCGCTGCAGGCGCAGGAACCGGCGTATCCGTCGCGGCCGATCCGGCTCATCGTGGCGTTCGGGCCGGGCAGCGTGAACGACGCGATGGCCAGGGAACTGGCCAAGACCCTGTACGGCGAACTGGGCCAGCCGGTGATCGTCGAGAACAAGCCCGGCGCGGGCGGCGTGGTCGGTACCGACTATGTCGCCAAGGCGGCGCCCGACGGCTACACCCTGGGCTTCGGGACCAGCTCGCAACTGGTGATGAACGTCGGCCTGCAGAAGTCGCTGCCGTTCGACGTGGAGCGCGACCTGGCGCCCATCGGCCTGGTTTCGCGCACCCCGTTGGCGCTGGCGGTGCCGGCGGGCGGGCCGGGCTCGCTGGCCGACCTGGTCAAGGCGGCCAAGGGGCGCTCGCAGTCGATGACGTATTCGTCCAGCGGCGTGGGCTCGATCAACCACATCGCCGGCGCCGCGTTCGCGCGCGCCGCGGGCATCGACCTGATGCACGTGCCCTACAAGGGCGCGGCCGTGGCGGCCGCCGACCTGGCCGCGGGCCGGGTCGACATGATGCTGGTGACGCTGCCCAGCATGGCCGGCCTGGTGGAGCAGGGGAAGGTCAAGGTGCTGGCCAACGGCGTCGATCGCCGCGGTGCCTCGACGCCCGACGTCCCGACGTTCGCGCAGGCCGGCCTGCCGGCTTTCAAGGGCTACACCTGGAACAACGTGTTCGCCCCCGCGGGCACGCCGGCCGCGATCGTCGCCCGGCTCAACGCCGCGCTGAACCGTGTCCTGGCCGACCCGCAGGTGGTCCAGTTCGCCCAGCGCCAGACGGCCGAGATCATGGCGCCATCCACGCCGGCCCAGGCCCTGGCGTTCGAGAAGAACGAGCGCGCGACCTGGGTGCCGTTCATCCGCAGCCTGGGCATCGAGCCTTAGCGCGGCGGGACCCGCGAGGACAGCGGCGGCGGCTGGTAGCCGACCTGGATGCGGCAGGTCTGTTTGCCGCCGTGGCCGTAGTCCCGTTCATAGCCCTTGCACAGCCGCGCCACTTTCTCGGGCGTCGGTTTTTCCCCCTTGTCCACCCAGTCCATCAGCGCGGTGAACAAGGCGGGGTACTGGGGTTCGCTCAGGTAGCTGTGTTCGGCCTCGTCCGAGAACGTCTGCACCAGCTTGTCGCCGCTGCCCGCCCGGTCGACCCGTTCGCGGTAGGCCGATTCCAGTTCGACGAAGGCCGTCGGGTCATGGATGGCATGCAGGGTCAGCACGGGCATGGCAAGCCTGCCGCCCGGCGTGCTGTCCACCATCAGCCGTCCCACCGCCAGCGGATCCGCGCGATAGCGGGCCACCCCGGCGTTCAGCGCGGCATCGTCCGGCGAGCCGCCGTACACCACCTTCTCGTTGCCGAAGGGATTGCGGCCGTCCAGCCGTTCCTGCGTAAGATCCCGGAACAGCCAGGTGGCCCAGTTCATGTTGGACACGAAGGTGCGTTCGGGAATCTTCACCACCGACAGGATGGTCTTGAGCCTGGCCGCCTGCTCGGCGCTGCGCTGCGCGGCCGGCTGGCCGACGCCCGTGCATTCCCGGATGCGCGCGGCCAGGTCCGCCCGGGTCAGCGTGGAATCCTTGGGCAGCCCCATCCACAGCGGGTACTGGGGTTCGTCGGGGCGCGGATGGTTGCGGCAGACGTACTGGTACACGACGCGCAGGTCCAGGCGGAAATCGTAGGCGGTGTTGCCGCCGCCCAGCACGCCGCTGGTCAGCAGTACGGCGTCGTAGGGGCCGGGCCGGCCTTCGACGGTGCCATACAGCTCCGCCGCCTTGGAGGCCACGCCGCCGCCGTAGCTCTGGCCGTGCAGCAAGGTGCGCCGGGGCTGGCCGAACTGCCGGACGAACAGGCGGCGCAGGCGCTCGGTGTCCTCGGCGGCCATGGTGACCCCATAGCCGCCCCGGCGGTAGGACGAGCCGGCCCAGGCATAGCCCGCCTTCACGGTCACGGCCCAGCGGGTCAGGTCTTCCTGGCTGCGTTTCAGGGTGGAGGGGCCCAGGTCGGGACCGCCGTGGGCGTGCATGACCAGCACCCGGTTCCAGTCGCGGGGGATCGCGATCCAGTAATAGGCGCCTTCGCTGTCCTGTCCGTTATAGCAACGCGCGTCGGCGGGAACGTCCTTGGGGCAGGGCGCGGGCCGGGCGCGGTCGGTGGCGGCGTGGGCCGTGGCCGCGCCGAAGGCCAGCGCGGCCAGCAGGGAGAGTCGGGGCAGGGTTTTCAATGGCGGACTCCGGTGGCGAAGATGGCGGTGGATCCCGTGCCCGAGGCGTAACCCAGGATCCCGTGGGTGAAGAGGAAATGGTCGTTGCCCGAGGTGCCCGCTTGGGCGACGCCCGGCACCGGGGTGTCGTAGGCCACGGCCATCGTGCCGCCGTCCAGGTCCAGCGTGGCGCCGGACAGGGTGGCTTCCAGATTGCGCGCGCCGGTGCCGGCAACGGCGTAGACCCCGTCGGCCGCGCCGGAGGCCAGCGACTGCTGCGGCGCATACAGGCGCATGCCGTAGCTGGTGGCCGACTCCCGTACCAGTTGCAGCGGGACGGCATTGCCGTTGACCAGCCCGATCACCATGGAGCCTGCGGGCGTGCCGCCGGTGGTGCTGGCCGGATCGGCGGGCGCAGTGGCCAGCAGGTCGAAGGCCCCGCGTGCGGCGTTGTAGGTGATGTATCCCTTGGCGGTGGACGTGCATGCGGCGTCGTAGGTCATGAAGCCGCCGGTGACGGGATCCCGGCACAACTGGAAGGTGCCGGCGTTGCGCAGCCGGCCCGCCGCCTTGTAGGCCGCTGCCGTGCCGCCCGCGCCATGGTGGACGCCGATCAGGTCGTAGATGGCGGCGACCGGATTGAAGACGGTGGGCGAACCGGTGTTCTCGAACGTGGTGGCAAAGGCCAGCAGCGGTTCGAAGCCGCCGCCGGATGCCGGCAGCACGCCGCCTTGCAGGACACCGCCCGCGCCGAACATGTAGACCGCGCCGCCTTCGTCGCTCGCATAGGCGCAAGTCGTCTGGGCGCGCAGGCTGCCCTCGCGCACGGTGCCGGCCGCGCGTTGCAGGCTGGCGTCTATCGTGACGGTGTAGCGCAGCGAAGCGGGGTCCACGGTCACCGTCAGTTCCTCGCCCAGCGTGTTGCCGCCCTTGTAGCGGGTCACCGCGGCGGGCAGGTTGGGGCAGGCCAGCGGGTCGCCCGTTTCCTGTACGCAGCTGTAGTTGACGGCGGCGTCCAGGCTGCCGCTGCCGCGGTACTTGGGCCAGGCGGGGTATTGGCACAGGGGCCGCGTGCGGCCATAAGTGGCGGCCACCGCGTCGGCCGCCACCGGCGTGCCCGGAGGCAGGCCTTGCTCCACCCAGCCTTCCAGCGCGGCCAGCGAATCCCAGTTGGGAATGAACACGCCGGTGCCGTGGCCCATGCCGGGCACGGTGTAGAAGCGTATGCCCTTGTCCACGGCCTCCTGCCCCACGGTGGCGACCACGCGCTGGTAGTAGTCGATGGTGGAGTTGGGACTGATGACCTCGTCGGCCAGGCCGTGCAGCATGATGAGCTTGCCGCCGCGGGACAGGAAGGGGCGCAGGTCCGGATCGGTGGCGTCGGTGATCGCGGACACGGCCTGCACCCGCGCGGTGTAGGCGCCGGGGTTCTGCGGGTCGAAGCCCAGCGTGTCGAAGGTGGCAGAGCGGGTGACGAAATACTTGACCCACTGGTCGCCCGTCACGTACATGTTGGCATCGGCCGAGGTTGCCGGGTTGCCCGGCACGCGCCGCGTACCCAGGTCCCGCGAGGTGTAGGGGCCGGCCACCAGCGCGCCTTCCAGGATGTTGTAGCCGCCCGCGCGTTCGACGCCGTTGGCGAGCCGGTAGGAGGAGAACTCCAGCGGCGCCTCGAGCGTGCGGATCGTGGCCAGTTGCGCGGCGGACAGGCAGTGATCGCCTTCGTCGGCGCCCGAGGGGCAGCGCATGGCCGCCAGGTTGGACGCGTTCAGCAGCCGGCAGCTCTCCACGTTGCTGACGATGTCGTCGACCGCGCCGTCCAGCTTGTCGCAGGCCTGCTTGACCGTGTTCTGCACCATCAGCGTCTTGGCCACGTTGAGCCAGCCGGCTCCGCCATTGGCGTACAGGGCGCGGCCGAGCGCGACGTTGGACAGGCGCGTGCCGGAGTAGTTGAGCGCGGGCTCGTTGGCGATGACGCCGTCGTAGTCCGTCGGCCAGCGCTGGATGTGCGCCAGCGCGTCGCGGCCGCCCGTGGAAGTGCCCAGGAAATAGGCGTGCCTGGGCGCCATGTCGTAGTAGGCCCGCACCAGTTGCGCGGCGACGTCGCGGGTCTTCTTCAGCGACTGGCCGCCGTAGTTGGACAGGGCCTCGTCGTTGGCGGCGAACTTGCCGTCGGTGATGCTGCCGCTCTGGTGGCCGGAGTCGTCGCCGTAGGTGGCGTAGCCCAGGGCCAGCGGGGCGGGCTTGTCGGCGGGGCCGAAGCGTATGGTCTCGGTGCCGTCGATGAGCCGGCCGTTGAAGCCGCCGCCGCCGAAGTGGATGGTCTTGCCGTTCCAGCGCAGCGGCAGGTTCAGCGCGAAGTTGATGTCGGGCGAACCGGCGTTCACGGGCTTGATGACGCCGCGGACCCGGCAATAGGCGCCCAGGGCGTTGCCCTCGGCATCGGCGGCGACGTCCACCGCCTCGGACACCGTTGCGCCGCCCGAGGGCAGCGTCAGCTGGGCGGGAGAGAAGCCGCGCGCGGCCAGCGAGGCGCAGGCCAGGGCGGGGGCATAGGGCGGGCCCGAGGCGGCCGGAGGGTCTTCGGGCGGGTGGCCGGCGGGCGAGTCGCCATCGCCGCCGCCGCAGCCGGCCAGCGCCGCGACGGCGGCAAGCAGCAGGGGCAGGGCGGGGTGGGAGCGGGGTGCGGTCATCGTATCGTCTCCAGGGCCGGCCCTCTCGAGGCGGGGGCGCGTGCACGGCGGATGATGCGAGCGCGCCGATCGGTACGTCAAATACAATAAAAGCGGAGACTCGATATATAAAAAATATGGACCTGCGCCATCTGCGTTACTTCGTCACCGTCGCCGAAACCGGGCACATGACGCGCGCCGCCGAGCGGCTCGGCATCCAGCAGCCCCCGCTCAGCCAGCAGATCAAGGCGCTGGAGCGGGAGCTGGGCGTCGAACTGCTGCGCCGTCATCCGCGGGGCGTGGCCTTGACCGACGCCGGCCGGCACTTCCTGCGCGAGGCCGAGAGCCTGCTGGAAGGCTACGCGCAGATGCGCCAGCGGATGGCGCGGGTGGCCAACGGCCAGGAAGGGCTGCTGGCGGTGGGCTTCACCAGCTCGGCCGCGGCGCACGCCTTCACGCCCGAGGCCCTGCGCCTGTACCGGCGGGACTATCCGGGCGTGGAGCTGGACATCCACGAGGACAACGCCGCGGGGCTGACCGCGGCCATCGCCGCCGGACGGCTGCATTGCGGCTTGCTGCGCGTGCCGGTGTCGCGGCCTGACGGGCTGGTGTTCGAAACCCTGCTGACCGAGCCCGCGGTGGCCGCCGTGCCATGCGACCATCCCCTCGCGCGGGGCAGGCAGGCCAGCCGGCCTCGCGCGATCTCGCTGGCCGAGCTGTGCCAGGAGAAGATCATCCTGGTGCGCCAGCCGGGCGCGCCAGGCCTGTACGCCAACCTGCTCGCGCTGTGCGAAAGCCAGGGGCTGCGGCCACGCATCGCCGCCGAGGTCGACCGCATGATGACCAATCTGAACCTGGTGGCGGCGGGCGCGGGCGTGTCGGTCGTGCCCAAGTCCATCAGCGGCGCGCATGCGCACGCCGTGACCTATCTGCCGCTGGCGCGGGCCGAACGGCTGGATGCGCCGCTGACGCTGGTGTCCCGCGACGGCGAGGACAACCTGCCGGCCCGGCATTTCGCCGCGCTGGCGCGGCGGCTGGCGGCGGGGCGATGACGGCCGCGCGCTTCCGGGCGTCGCGCCGCCGCGTCCTGCAGGCCGTGGCCGCGCTGCCCCTGGCTGGCGTGGGGCAGCGTGCCGCTTCGGCGGACGGGGACGGACGGACCTGGCCGACGCGCGCCATACGGATGGTGGTCGTCTATCCGCCCGGGGGCGTGAGCGACACCATCGCCCGCATCCTGGCCGAGGCGTTGTCGCGCGACCTGGGCGTGCCGGCCTGGGTCGAGAACAAGGGCGGGGCGGGCGGAGGCGTGGGAATGGAGGCCGTGGCGCGCGCGGCGCCCGACGGCCATACGCTGGCCTTCTCCGCCTTGACGCCGCTCACGCTCAATCCGCTGCTGAGCCGCCCGTCGGCCGACCATGATCCCCTGCGGGACATCGCCCCCGTGGCCGCCGTCATGCGCACGCCGGTACTGGTGGCCGGCACGCCGGCCTTCACCGGCCGCGGTTTCGCCGATCTGGTGGACGAGGCGCGCCGCAGGCCAGGGGCGATCCGCTGGGCCAGCTCGGGCATCGCCACGACGGGGCACATGGTGATGGCGCAGGTGGCCGCGGCGAGCGGCGCGCGCATCACCCACATTCCCTATCACGGCGGCGGGCCGCAATTGAACGATGCCTTGAGCGGGCGTTTCGAGGTGCTGTCGACCAACGTCGCGGCGCTGCAATTGGACTATGTGCGGACGGGGCGGCTGAAGGCGCTGGCGGTGGGCGCGCCCGCCAGGCTGGGCGCGCTGCCGGAGGTGCCGACGCTGTCGGAGCTGGGCTATCCCCAGGCCAACCTGATGTCGCTGTTCGGGCTGTTCGTGCCCGCGGCCACGCCCAGGCCCGTGCAGGAACGCATCAACGCCGCGGTCAACCGCGTGCTGGTGGGCGGACCGCTGGCCGGGCGGCTGGAGCGGGCCTACAACCTGCCGGCCGCGGGTGGCATCGATGATTTTCGCGCGGCGGTGCGGGACGACTACGAGGCGAATCGCCGGCTGGTCGCGGCGGGCGCGCTGCGCGGCGACCGGACGCCCTGACCGGCGGCGTCAGCGCGCGGGTTGGCGCCGCGCCGCATTTCCTGCGCGCAGAATGCACAACCAGGCCGCGCCATAGGCTGTGGCCACCACGGCCAGGCCCGCAGGCAGGCTGTCCGACCAGTCGGGCAGCCCGTGCAGCAGGCTGCCCATGACGGCGACCCCCAGCAGCGTGCCGATCTGCCGGTTCGCGTTCAGGATGGCCGCGGCGCTGTTGGCATGCTCCTTCCCGCCGGACTGCATCACCGTGGCGGTCATGGCCGGAATGGCGATGGCGGCGCCCAGGTTGCCGCATACCAGCAGCGCCATCATCAGCCAGTAGGGCAGCGCCAGGCCGTCGAACGCGGCCGCCGCGGTGACCAGCGCGGCGAGGCCGGTGCCGGCCAGCATCGGGAAGCGCGTGCCGCGCTGGCTGGAAAGCCGGCCAGACAGCAGGTTGCCCACGACCAGGATGAGCATCAGCGGCATCAACTGGAAACCGGTGTCGAGCGGCCCGGCGCCCCGTGCGCGCTGCAGGTAGAGGCTGAGCAGGAACAACTGGCCGTACACCGCGAAGCTGGCCAGGGCGCCCAGGGCGTTGGCCGGCAGGAAGCGCGGCTCGGCCAGGAGCTGCCGGGGTACCAGCGGCGATGCGGCCCGTCGTTCCAGCCAGGCCAGCATGGCGCCGGCCGCGAGGGCCAGGACTGCCGCCAGCAGGATGGAGGGCGCGGTCCAGCCCCGCTCCGGACCCTGGATGAGCGCATAGCACAGGGCCGCCAGCCCCGTGATGCCCAACGCATGGCTGGCGGGGTTCAGGGCGCGTGGCCGGCGGGGGGCGGGGCGGACCAGCTTCAGGGTAAGCAGCGCGCCGGCGATGCCGATGGGGACGTTGATCAGGAAGACGCTGCGCCAGCCGAAATGCGCGATCAGCAGGCCGCCCACCAGCGGTCCCGCCGCCACCGACAAGGTGACGATGGCCGACCACAGCGCCACCATCCGAGCCCGGACGCGTTCGTCGGCATAGGTGTGGACCAGCAGGCTGAGCGAGCTGGGAACGAACAGGGAAGCACCCACGCCCTGTGCCAGGCGGGCGCCGGCCAGCGCCATGCCGTCCTGGGCCAGGCCGCACGCCACGGAGGCCAGCGTGAAGATGGCCAGTCCCGCCAGATACACGGCGCGCGCGCCCAGGCGGTCGGCCAGCGCGCCGCCGACCAGCAGCATGGCGGCGAAGGCCAGCGTATAGCCGTCGACCACCCATACCAGGCCCGACAGGGAGACCTCCAGGCTGCGGGCGATGTCGCTCAGCGCCACGTTGACGACGGTGACGTCGAGCATGGCCATGATGAAGCCCACCGCCAGCGCGGCCAGCGGCATGGGATCGGCCGATGCCTGCCGCGCGGGGGCCGGGGAGAGGGGAATATCGGGGCAGGGGTAGCGCACGGTCGTCGTCCGGAAAACGGTAGAAGGCGTTATCCTAGGCGCCGGAGTGATGCAGAAAAAGTGGTGAAAATGCAGTTCGATGATGCAAAAATGCATTCCGCCGAAGGGCCTTCGGCCAGCGTGGGACGGCCATGAACTGGGACGATGCCCGGGTCTTCCTGGCCATCCGGCGCGCCGGCACGCTGCGGGGGGCCGCGGCGCTGCTGGAGGTGGACCAGGCCACGGCCGGCCGCCGGCTGGCCGCCCTGGAGGCCGCGCTGGGCGCGCGCCTGTTCCTGCGCACGCCCAACGGCTACGTGCCCACGCCGGCCGGAGAACTGGCCGGCACCGCCGCCGAACGGATGGAGCAGGCGGCCGATCAATTGCAGCGGCAGATGCAGGGCCTGGACGACAAGCTGTGCGGCGTGGTGCGCGTGGCCACCTCCGACACCATGGCGAGCTTCTATGTGATCCCGGCGCTGCGGGCGCTGCGCGAGGCCCACCCGGACATCAGGGTGGTGCTGGGCACGTCCACCCAGCTCACCAACCTGACCCGCCGCGAGGCCGACATCGCCGTGCGCACGGTCAAGCCCACGAGTCCGGACCTGATCGCGCGGCGGCTGGCGCGCAGGCAGATAGGCGTCTATGCCTCGCGCGACTACCTGCGCCGTCGCGGAGAGCCCGCGGTGGACGCGGCGCTCAAGGGCCACGACGTGATCCGGTACGATCGTCCGCTCGGGCCGCTGGATGGCGGCAGGCTGGGCGGGGTGTCGATCGGCAATGCCCGGGTGGCGCTGGAAGTGAATTCAGGGATGATGATGCTGGAGGCGGTCAGGGCGGGTCTGGGACTGGGCGAGCTGGCCGTGTCGACGGCGCAGGGCGATCCGGAGCTCGTGCGCATCTGGCCCGAGCGGACCGAGCGCCTGGATGTCTGGCTGGTGCTGCACGCCGACCTGAACCGCACGGCCCGCGTGCGGGCCGTGGCCGATGCCATCATCGCCGCATTCAAGGGCGAAGACTGAGGCTACATACCCAGCTGGAAGCGGGGCTCCATCAGCGGGTCGGGTCCCGGGTGGTAGCGCGTGACCACGCCCTGGTCATTGACGTAGACGTACATCAGCGAATTCCACACGCCGTCCTCGCGGAAGCGGTAGCCCCAGACGATCTGCTCGCCCTTCAGGCCGACGCGGGTGATCTCGGCCGGGGGGCCGAACTCGAACAGCAGCCGCTCGGTATCCCAGTGTCCGGAGTCCAGCATGCGGAAGCGTTCGCTGGTCAAGGCCTGGGTGGTGCCGATGACCTTGCCGTCGGGACCGACGTCGGTGATCCAGGCGTACTGCCCCATGGGCTGGCTGGAATAGATCAGGCGCTGGCCGCCGCCCGGCAGGGGGCGTTCGAGCGTGGGCCGGCCCAGGCGGGCCGTGACGGCCGAGCCGGATTCGCCCGGCTGGATGCCGGCCGGGCTGGCACAGGCCGCAAGCAGCGCCGCCATGCCCAGCAGGCAGGCGCCACGGCGCAGGAGGAGGGCGATGCTCATACAATTCACCTTGTTCTTGGATTGACGACCGGAGATGACCGTGTTTCTGTCACGCAGGCGTGGCTATGGTTCGCTGATTGTAGGACTTGCGCTGGCTTGCGCAGGTTCCATGCCGGCCCGGGCCCAGGGAGAGGCGGCCGCGCCGGTTCGCATCGCCGTGATCGAGGCCATGTCCGGGCCCTTCGCCAATACCGGCGAGGCCATCATGCGCAACCTGCGCTTCGCGGTCGAGCGCATCAACGCCCGGGGCGGCGTGAAGCTGGCCGACGGCGCGCACCGGCTCGAGCTCGTTCCCTTCGACAGCAAGAACCAGATGGACGAAGCCTTGCTGCTGCTGCGCGGCGCGGCCGACCAGTCCATACGCATCGTCATGCAAGGCAACAGCTCGGCCGTGGCGGCGGGCCTGATCGAGGGCGTCAATCGCCACAACCAGCGCAATCCCGGCCAGCGCATGGTGTTCCTGAACTACTCGGCCGTCGATCCCGCGCTGACCAACGAGAAGTGCAGCCCGTGGCACTTCCGCTTCGATGCCAGTTCCGACATGCGGATGGCGGCCCTGACCGAGGTCATGCGGCGCGACCGCGAGGTGCGCAAGGTCTACCTGATCAACCAGGACTACAGCTTCGGCCAGGAAGTGTCGCGCAGCGCCCGGGCGATGCTGGCCGAGAAGCGGCCCGACGTCGAGGTCGTGGCCGACGAGTTCCATGCCATCGGCAAGGTCAAGGATTTCTCGCCCTATGCGGCCAAGATCCTGTCCAGCGGCGCCGATACCGTCATCACCGGCAATTGGGGCAACGACCTGACGCTGCTGGTGAAGGCCGCCCGCGAAGCGGGATTCAAAGGCAGCTTCTACACCTTCTACGGCAATGCGCTGGGCGCGCCGGCCGCGCTGGGGGACGCCGGCGTGGGCAAGGTGCGCGCGGTGGCCGAATGGCATTACAACGCCGGCGAGCCCGGCATGGACCGCGCCTACGACGACTACCGGCGCATGTTCCCGCGGCCGGCCGACGACTACCTGAACGCCCGGATGCTGCACATGACCGACATGCTCGCGGCGGCGCTGGAGCGGGCCGGGAAGGTGGACGCCGCGGCCATCGCGCGCCAGCTGTCGGGCATGCGATGGACTTCCGAGGGGGCGGACCTGTGGATGCGGCCCGACGACCACCAGGCCATCAAGCCCCTGTATGTGTTCACCATGCAGAAGGCGGGCATCGGCCCGGTCAGGCGCGACGTGGAAGGCAGCGGCTATGGCTTCGAGACCACGCTGAAGGTTTCCGCGGCCGACCTGACGCTGCCTACGCGTTGCAAAATGGCAAAGCTCCCCGAATAAGGCTATACTTCCTGGCTAACTTTCAGTTTTTGCCTATTTTCAGGCGGCGCTGATCGTTAACCTTCCGGCCGCGACCAGATATGTCGTGGCCGGGTCGTCAACTTTCACGGCAGGGCGCCTCGGCCTTGCCGCCAGTCCGAGAGGAAAAAAATGTCCGTCGCCGACATCAACAAGGCCAATATCGTCTCCGAATTCCAACGCGCCCAGGGTGATACCGGATCCCCCGAAGTGCAGGTCGCTCTCCTGACCGCCCGGATCAACGAATTGACCAGCCATTTCAAAGAGCACACCAAAGACCACCATTCCCGTCGCGGGCTGCTGCGCATGGTCAGCCGTCGCCGCAAGCTGCTCGACTACCTGAAGGGCCGCAACGCCGACGCGTACCGCGCCCTGATCGAGAAGCTCGGTCTGCGTAAGTGAATTTCCAGGGGATCGGGAACCCGGCGGGCGCTGCCCTCGCAGCGCCGCTCCGCGTTTCCGGTGGTTGCCGGTTTCGTCGCTTCCTGTTCGGGCGCGACGCAGCCGGCACTCTAGCAACCCCCTCCTGAAATATGAGAGTGCCTGTGTCAGGGACCGCCTGTCACAGGCATTTTCGTTTCAGAAGGGCAATCGCAAAGGATGCCTGTCATGTTCAATAAAGTCACAAAAACCTTCCAATATGGCCAGCATACCGTCACGCTCGAAACCGGCGAGGTTGCTCGCCAGGCTTCGGGCGCGGTAATGGTGTCCATCGAGGACACCGTCGTGCTGGCAACCGTGGTCGGGGCCAAGAAAGCCAAGCCCGGCCAGGATTTCTTCCCGCTCACCGTCGACTACATCGAGAAGACCTACGCCGCCGGGCGCATCCCGGGCGGGTTCTTCAAGCGCGAGGGCAAGCCCTCCGAGAAGGAAACGCTGACCTCGCGCCTGATCGACCGGCCGCTGCGTCCGCTGTTCCCCGAGGGCTTCTACAACGACGTGCACGTGGTCATCCACACGCTGTCGGTCAATCCCGAGATCGATCCCGACATCGCCGCGATGATCGGTTCGTCGGCCGCCCTGGCCATCTCCGGCATCCCGTTCAACGGCCCGATCGGCGCCGCGCGCGTGGGCTGGATCGATGATCAGTACGTGCTCAACCCCACCGCCTCGCAGCTCAAGACCTCCAAGCTGGACCTGGTGGTGGCCGGTACCGATGCCGCCGTGCTCATGGTCGAATCCGAAGCCCAGCAACTGTCCGAAGAGGTCATGCTGGGTGGCGTGGTCTACGGCCACGAGCAGATGCAGACCGTCATCAATGCGATCAACGACCTGGTGCGCGAAGCCGGCAAGCCCGAATGGGACTGGAAGCCCGCCGCCAAGAACGAGGAACTGATCGCCTCGGTGCGCGCCGTGGCCGAGGAAGGCCTGAAGGCCGCCTACCAGATCCGCTCCAAGCAGGAGCGCACCACCAAGCTGCGCGAAGTCTATGCCGACGTGCACGCCAAGCTGGCCGCCCAGGCCGAGGCCTCGGGTACCGCGGTCGACGGCGTCGAAGTGGACAACATCCTGTTCGACTTCGAAGCGCAGATCGTGCGCGGCCAGATCCTGAACGGCGAGCCCCGCATCGACGGCCGCGATACCCGCACGGTGCGTCCGATCAGCATCCGCCTGGGCGTGCTGCCCCGCGCGCACGGCAGCGCGCTGTTCACCCGCGGCGAAACCCAGGCCCTGGTGATTGCCACGCTGGGCACCAAGCAGGACGAGCAGATCATCGACGCGCTGATGGGCGAGTATCGCGATCGCTTCATGCTCCACTACAACATGCCTCCGTTCGCCACCGGCGAAACCGGCCGCATCGGCACGCCCAAGCGCCGCGAAGTCGGCCACGGCCGCCTGGCCAAGCGCGCCCTGGTGTCGCTGCTGCCCGCGCCGCAGGACTTCCAGTACACCATCCGCGTGGTGTCGGAAATCACCGAGTCGAACGGTTCGTCGTCGATGGCGTCCGTGTGCGGCGGCTCGCTGGCCATGATGGACGCCGGCGTGCCGATCAAGGATCACGTGGCCGGCGTGGCCATGGGCCTGATCAAGGACGGCGGCAAGTTCGCCGTGCTGACCGACATCCTGGGCGACGAAGACCACCTGGGCGACATGGACTTCAAGGTGGCCGGTACCGTCAATGGCGTGACCGCGCTGCAGATGGACATCAAGATCCAGGGCATCACCAAGGAAATCATGCAGGTGGCGCTGGCCCAGGCCCGCGAAGGCCGCCTGCACATCCTGGAAAAGATGCGCGAGGCCCTGGAAGGTTCGCGCGGCGAGCTGTCGGCGTTCGCGCCGCGCATGCTGTCCATGAAGATCAACCCCGAGAAGATCCGCGACGTGATCGGCAAGGGCGGCGCCACCATCCGTGCGCTGACCGAGGAAACCGGCACGCAGATCGACATCTCGGACGACGGCACCATCGTCATCTCCAGCGCCGACCTGGACCGCGCCAAGGAAGCGCAGCGTCGCATCGCCGACCTGACCGCCGACGTGGAAGTGGGCCAGATCTACGAGGGCGCCGTGCTGCGCCTGCTGGATTTCGGTGCCATCGTCCAGGTGCTGCCGGGCCGCGACGGCCTGCTGCACATCTCGGAAATCGCCAACCATCGCATCGCCAACATCAACGATGTGCTGAAGGTCGGCCAGCAGGTCCGCGTCAAGGTCATCGAGGCCGATGACAAGGGCCGCCTGCGTCTGTCGATGAAGGCGATTGCGGCTGAATAGGCGGTCCCCCCCTACGCCCTTCGGGCGCCCAGCATGGCGAGCCCCCAGCCGCTACGCGGCAGCCCCCCGAGGGGGCGGGGACCCGCCTTGGGGCGGCCCAGCGGCGGGTCCCCCGGGCGGCACTGGCGGACCGGCGGAGCCGGATCCGCTGTGCCCTGGGTCGGGGGGAGGGGTGTAGTGCTGACGGCGTCCTGTGGGGCGCCGTTTTTTATTTTGTGGGATGTTTCCATCCTATGAGGAGACGACACATGACGACGAGCAAGCCTGGCCGCTTGGCCAGTGAACTTCTGGAAATGGCCGACTCCCAGCACCGCTTGGGGATCATGGACAAGGCGACGCATCAGAAAATCACTGCCGCCACCTGGGAGCGGATGCGCTGCCTACCTCGGAGCCTATTACCGCGGCTCAAGTGCGGGAAGTGCGCGAGAAGGCTCACCTCAGTCAAGCCGCGCTTGCCCGGTATCTCAATATGACGCCGGGCTATGTCTCGCAGCTCGAGCGCGGCGCGACGCATGCGAAAGGCCCTGCGCTGGCACTGTTGAACGTTATCCGGCGCAAGGGAATCGAGGCGCTTCTCTAAGTGTGAGGATCCGGAGCGAGCGGTGGGATCGTGTTGCGATTTTCTTCGCAGGCCACCGTGGTCCTACCGGGAGATCAGGAGTTCGACGGGGGTTTGACCAGGCTTTCGGCGGGGATGCCTAGCCCTTTGTGCAGATTCCAGATCATTTGCAGTGTCAGGCTGCGCTTGCGGTTCAGGATTTCGTAGACGCGGTTGCGGCGGCCGATCATGGGCTCGAGGTCTTTGGCGGTCAGGCCGGCTTGCTCCATGCGGAATTTGATCGCTTCGACGGGGTCGGGCAGGTCGATGGGAAAGTGTCTGGCTTCGTAGGCTTGTACCAGCGTAGCCAGGATGTCCAGGCGATCGCCATCCGGCGTTCCGGGTTCAGGATCGCTTTCCATGAGGCGTGAGATGTCTTTCAGGGCCATCTTGTAGTCCGCTTCGCTACGGATGGGGCGAATCTCCATGTCTTACTCCATTTCTATGGTCTCGGCATCGATCGCGTCATATTCCCAGTGTGTCCCCACGAACTTCACATAGACGATGCGCAAGCGGTAGGCGACCGCGACGATCAATCGATAGTCATTGCCTTTGATGTTGAAAACCACGCGACGATTCTTGAGGATGCTGGCGCTGCGGTAATGAGCCTTGATATCCGAAGGTTGCGTCCATGTGGCTTGGCTTGCTTCATCCACCCAAGCCTTGAGGGGTTGCTCTGCGTCCGGATGGGTTTTCCAGAACTGGCGCAATGTGCTGACGGCAATGACCCGCATGAGTTAAGATTAGTCCCAAATTGGGACTTTCGCAAGTGGTTGTTCGAAGCACCGCCGGGAGCTTTAGCTATCTCTCGTGGAGGCGGGCCGTTGCACCGAGGAATGTATCAACATCCTCGCGATATGGCCGAGTGCACTCGGACACGAATATCGCAGCGGTACCCTAAGGCAGCAGCGGCACGCCGGCATCGCCGGCCAGGTGGCTCAGCAGGTCCCGGACCGGGGCCGACAGGCCGGCCCAGTCGCGCAGGCACAGGCACAGGCGGCGGTGGGCCCAGGCGTCCGCCAGCGCGATGCGCTGGTAGGGATGGCGGCGGCGATGGCTCTGGGCGATGCTGTCGGGAATGACGGCCACGCCTACGCCGTGCGAGACCATTTCGCACAGCCCGCCGAAGGTGTTCATCCTGATCCGCAGGGCCAGTGCGTGGCCGGCGCGCCGCGCATGTTCGTCGATGTGGTCCTGCAGCGCGCTGCCGGGGGCCAGTCCCACGAAGGGCTCGCGCACGATCTCGGCGAACGGGACCACGCGCCGCTGCGCCAGGGGGTGGCCGCGGGCGGTGATCAGGACGAGGTGGTCGGTGGCGACGGGGTGCAGTTGCAGCCCGGCGGCATCGACCTGGTCCGAAGTGATGCCGGCTTCGACCAGTCCGGCGGAGACCGCCTTGACGATTTCCTTGCTGGTGCGCTCGCGGATGTCGACGTTCAGGTGCGGGCGGGCGGCCATCCACGGGGCCAGCTTGCGCGGCAGGAAGGCCGTCAGGGCCGCGGTGTTGGCGTGGATGCGGATGGTCCCGCGGGCGCCGGAGGCGAAGTCCAGCAGCTCGCCCTGCATCAGTTCCCGCTGGCGCAGGATCAGCCGGGCATGATGGGCCAGCGCCTCGCCGGCCTCGGTGGCGACCACGCCGCGATGGCGGCGCTCCAGCAGCCGCACGCCGGCATCGGCCTCGATGTTGCGCAGGCGTTCGCTGGCCGAGGCCAGCGCCAGGTTCGCGCGCGTGGCGCCCTGCGTGATGCTGCCGGCGTCGACGATGGCGAGGAACAGGCGCAGGTCCGCGAGATCGAGGCGCATGGAAATGCTCCGTGGTGGAGTGCCTTCGGGACAGCCGAAGGCACGAGGCATAGAACCGCATTGTGCCAAAGCGCGCCGACAGGCCCAATAGGCATGTCAAAGGAGACGGCCGTGAAGCGCTCGCACATTATTTCCCGTTGGGTTCGTATCTCGGCGCCGTGGCTGTTTGCCGCGGCGGTCGTGGCTCCCGCTGCGTCGGCGGCACCGCCGCTTTCGGAAATCGCGACCTCCGAGCAGTTCTATCAGATGGCGCTGGAGGCTCGCTCGGAAGGGGACTACGGCACGATGCTGGCGCGGTTGCGGCAGGCCGCGACGCGGGGCGACCTGGAGGCCCAGGAGATGCTGGCCTCGGTCCTGCTGGCCGGTCCGGCCCTGTACGGACCGAAGGTGAAGGCCGATCCGTGCGAGGCGATGCACTGGGCCCACCTGGCCCTGGAGCGGGGCAGCGCGACGGGGCGGCATCAATGGATGGTGCTGAACGGTTTGCGCGACGTGCCCCGCATACGGAAAGACTGCCGGCCTCCGCCCGTGTATCGATGAAGCCCCGAGGCGGGCGGCGCGAAAAGGGGCGGTCTACAATGAGCGCCTCCTGTCCACCCGCTTCGTTCTCATGGCCGTTCCTCGACTCGAACTGCGCGGGATCACCAAACGGTATCCCGGCGTTCTCGCGAACGACGAGGTCTCGCTGGCCATCGCGCCGGGCGAGATCCACGCCGTGCTGGGCGAGAACGGGGCGGGCAAGTCGACCCTGATGAAGATCGCGTACGGCGCGCTGGCGCCGGATGCGGGACAGATCCTGTGGGACGGCCGTCCGGTGGCGCCACGCGCGCCGGACGATGCGCGCGCGTTGGGCGTGGGCATGGTGTTCCAGCACTTCGTGCTGTTCGACACGTTGACGGTGGCGCAGAACGTGCTGCTGGGGTTGCCGGCCGCACTGGCGCGCGAGCTGTCCCGGGGTGCCTCGGCGAGCGCCTGGCTGGCGCCGCTGATCGAACGCTATCGCCTGGACCTGGATCCCGATGCCCATGTGGGCGACCTGTCGGTGGGCGAACACCAGCGCGTCGAGCTGCTGCGCGCCCTGGCCGCGCGGCCGCGCCTGCTGATCCTGGACGAGCCGACCTCGGTGCTGTCGCCCGAGGCCAGGACCGCCTTGTTCGCCACCTTGCGGCAACTGGCGGCCGAGGGGTGCAGCGTGGCCTACATCAGCCACAAGCTGGCGGAGATCCGCGAGTTGTGCGATCGCTGCACGGTGCTGCGGGCGGGTCGTGCGGTGGCCGTGGTCGATCCGCGCGCAATGGCGCAGGACGAACTGGCCACCCTGATGCTGGGAAGCGCGGTGGACGAGGTCCGGAGCGCTTCGCCGCGGCCGGCGGGCGATCCGGTCTTGCGCGTGAAGCATCTGTCGATGCCCGCGCCGCCCGGCCAGCGCGTGGGCTTGCGCGAGGTCTCGTTCGAGCTGCGGGCCGGCGAGATACTGGGCGTGGCGGGTGTGTCCGGCAACGGCCAGTCGCTGCTGCTGTCGGTGTTGTCGGGCGAGGAGATCCACGTGCCGCACGATGCCGTGCATCTGCTGGGACATCCCATCGGCCGGCTTCGGCCGGCCGCGCGGCGCGGGCTGGGATTGCGCGCGATTCCCGAGGAACGCCTGGGACGCGGATGCGTGCCCGAGATGGGGCTGGACGAGAACATGCTGCTGACCATGGCATCCGGTCAAGCGTCATCCGGAGGCTGGATACGGCGGCGCGGGCTGGCCGAGGCCGCCTCCCGCGTCATCGCGCGCCACGGCGTGCGGGCGGCATCGCCGCGCGCACCGGCACGCAGCCTGTCCGGCGGCAATCTGCAGAAATTCATGGTGGGCCGCGAACTCGACGGTGCGCCGCGCGTGCTGCTGGCGGCGCAGCCGACCTGGGGGGTGGACGTCGGCGCCGCCGCGCGCATCCACCAGGCGCTGATCGATCTGCGCGACGCCGGCGGTGCGGTCCTGATCATTTCCGAGGACCTGGACGAACTGCTCGCGCTGTGCGACAGGCTGGCGGTCATGGCAGGCGGGCGGCTGTCGCCGGCGGTGGCGCGCGCCCAGGTCACGGCCGACATGCTGGGCCGCTGGATGGAAGGGCGGTGGACCCATGATCCAGCTTGAGCCGCGTGCCTCCGTCTCGCGGCTGGCGGCCTGGCTGTCGCCGCTGGCCGCGCTGGCGCTGACCATGCTGGGCGGCGCCGCGCTGTTCGCGACGCTGGGCATCGATGCCTGGCAAGGGTTGCGGCTGTTCCTGGTCGAGCCTTTCAACGGCGTCTACGCATGGGGCGAACTCGCGGTCAAGGCGGTGCCGCTGGTTTTGTGCGCGGTGGGCCTGTCGCTGTGCTTTCGCGCCAACGTCTGGAACATCGGCGCCGAAGGGCAGCTGATCGCCGGCGCCATCGCCGGCGGCGGCGTGGCGCTGCTGGCCGGGCCGGACACGTGGCGGGGCTACGTGGTGCTGGTCATGGCCGCGGGCATGCTGGGGGGCATGCTGTGGGCCGCGCTGACGGCCTGGCTCAAGGACCGGTTCGGCGCCAATGAAATGCTGGTCAGCCTGATGCTGACCTATGTGGCGCAGCTCCTGCTCGGCTATCTGGTGTTCGGACCCTGGCGCGATCCCTACGGCTACAACTTCCCGCAGTCCCGATCGTTCGACGAGGCGGCCGCCCTGCCCGTGCTCTGGGAGGGCACACGCGCCCACGCCGGGCTGTGGCTGGCGCTCGCGGCCACCGGCGCGGCCTGGCTGTTCCTGGCGCGTTCCCATCCGGGCTTCCGCCTGCGCGTGACGGGCGCCGCGCCCGCCGCCGCGCGCTATGCGGGGTATTCGCCGCGCCAGGCCTTGTGGACTTCCATGCTGGCATGCGGCGCGCTGGCCGGGCTGGCCGGCATAGGCGAAGTCGCGGGGCCGATGCAGCGGCTCACGACTTCGGTGTCGCCGGGCTATGGTTTCGCGGCGGTGATCGCGGCCTTCCTGGGGCGCCTGCATCCGGCCGGCGCGCTGTTGGCCGGCCTGGTCATGGCGGCGTTCTACATAGGCGGGGAGCTGGCGCAGTCGCGCCTCGGCCTGCCGGCTTCCATCGTCGGCGTGTTCCAGGGGCTGGCGCTGGCGTTGCTGCTGCTGGGCGATACGCTGGTGCGCTATCGCATCCGCCGGCGCCACCCGGCGGCCGTGGCAAGGTGAGCGGCATGGAAAGCCTGCTGCAACTCCTGGCCGCGACGCTGAACGCCGGCACGCCGCTGGCGCTGGCGGCGCTGGGGCTGGCCATCCACGAGCGCGCCGGCGTGATCAATCTCGGGGCCGAGGGCATGATGCTGCTGGCCGCCGCCGCCGGTTTCGCCGTGGCCTTCCACACCGGGAGCCCGGTATGGGGGCTGGCGGCGGGGGCGGGAGCAGGGGCTGCGCTGGCCGCCGTGTTCGCGCTGCTGGTGGTCGTCTTCAACGCCAGCCAGTACGGCAGCGGCCTGGCGGTGATGCTGCTGGGGTCGGGGCTATCGGCCTTCGCCGGCGTGTCCTACGCCGGCCGTTCGCTCGGGCAGGGCCAGGCAGGCCTACCGTGGCTGCGCGGCATTCCCGGCCTGGGAAGCACCGTGTTCGCGCTGCATCCGCTGGTGTACGCGACGATGGCGCTGGCCGGCCTGCTGGCGGTATTCCTGTACCGCACGAGGGCCGGCATGCTGCTGCGGGCGGTGGGGGAGTCGCCGGAGTCGGCGCACGCGCTCGGCTATCCGGTGGGCCGCATACGCGTGCTCGCGATCCTCGCGGGGGGGCTGTGCTGCGGGCTCGCGGGTGCGTATCTGTCGGTGGTCTATACGCAATTGTGGAGCGAGGGCATGGTGGCCGGCCGGGGCTGGATGGCCCTGGCGTTGATCGCCTTCGGCATGTGGCATCCCGTGCGCATCCTGCTGGGCGCGTATCTGTTCGGCGGGCTGACCATGTTGCAGTTCCAGCTGCAAGGCATGGGCGTTCAGGTGCCCTCGCAGTTCCTGGCGATGCTGCCCTACGTCTGCACCGTCGCGGTGCTGGCCTTGCGCGGCGGCAACCCCGGCTGGATGCGCCGGAACATGCCGCGCGCGCTGGGCAGGCCCTTCCTGCCCGAACGCTAGGCCGCGCTACGCCTTGCGTCAGTGGCCGGATCCCGCCGGGAGCAGCGTCAGTCGATGGACGTCGGGGCCGGGCAGGAAGGGCGTGGCCTTGCCATCCGTCCATGCCGAGTGGCCGGCCAGGAAAAAGGGCGACAGCGGATGGCCCGAGGCGCCGCCCGGCATTTCCATCAGTCCGTGTTCCTCATGTCCCGGCGACACCACGAAACGCTCGGACGCGCCGAACGACGGGCCCTGGATGCGCGGCATGTGGATGTCGCCCGGCATGGGGCGGGCAGGCGCCGACAGCCAGGGCCTGACGGCCGCCGGCAGCACCCGGGCCAGGGGATGCTCCATGGCGAGGCGGTTGCGGTCGCCCCAGCGGATCTCGTCCAGGGGGCGGCCGTCGGCGCTGACCGAGGCGATGGCCGTGTCGATGCGTTCGAGCATGAAGGCGTGCCAATCCGCGGCATAGGCCGGTTTCCAGGCACGGGCACGCACCAGGCTTTCCATGGTGGCCAGCACGCGCGACGAGGCGCGGCGCATCGACAGTCCACCGTCGATGGCGGCCAGTCGCTCGTCCAACGCGCCGAACCACGCGTCGTACAACGCGTCGTGGTAGGCGCGCAGCAGCGCGTAGGCGGCACTGCCGGTGTCGGCGCGTCCGCTCCAGGATTGCACGATGCGCCGGAAGGCGGCCCGCCGCGGATGGCTGGCGACGGCGGCGTCGTCCAACTCGGCCAGGGCCTGCTCGCGCAGGAATGCGATCCACGAGGCCCGGTCGTCCAGCTGGATGGCGAGCAGGTCGCGCTCGCTGAAGCGTTCGCCGACGAACAGCGCATCGCGTATCTGAGTTCCGCGGGCACCGACATCGGCGCCGCCGTCCCCGATCCTGCGTTGCGTGGCTTCGTTCGCGAGCTGGGTGCTGTTGGCCGTCCAGAGCCGCCCGTAGGCCGGGGCGACGATCGCGGGATAGTCCGCCGGAGCGAGGCGGGCGAGTGCTGCCGCGGCATGGTCCGCCTCGACCGGAAAGCCCAGCGGATCGAGCGTGGCGGTGGGCAAGGGACCGGCCAGCGTCCAGCCTATGTCGCCGCGGCGATCCGCCACCACCAGATTCTGCGTGGGAATCCCGGCCGTCTGCGCGACGTGCATCGCCTGTTCGACGTCGTGCGCCTCTTCCATGTCGGCCAGCCCCACGTTGGCGGCATCCGGCAGGTAGGCGATCCAGCGTATCGCGTAGACCTTGCCGTTGGCCTGCCGCAGCGGACCCCATGGGGTCTCGCGCACGGGCAGCATGACGGGCCCGGCCCCTTTCACGTCGATGCGCTCCATCGTTTCCGGCGCGGTTTCCCACGTGCCGGCCGGGCCCCGGTAGCGCGACGGATCGGCCGCATCGGGCTCCAGCCGCACCAGGTCGATGAAATGGCCGTAGCTGTTGGTGAAACCCCAGGCGACGTCGCCGTTGCTGCCCGCCACCACGATGGGGGCGCCGGGCAGGCTGACGCCGCTGATACGCCGTGGGCCCGAGGCCGAGGGAAACTCCAGCGTCAGCCGATACCAGACGTTGGGCAGGCGCAGGCCCAGGTGCATGTCGTTGGCCACCAGCGCGCGGCCGCCGGCGCCATGGCGCGCGTCCACGGCCCAGCCGTTGCTGCCCAGCGCCGACGAAGTGGTACCGGCATCCACCATCAGTTCGGCGGGAATCGCCCCGCGCGTGCGTGGCGCGCGGGGCGCGTCGATCCAGTCGGGATGCGCATCCACCAGCGCGGTGTCCGGCGCGGCCGGCTGCGCGGGGAAAGGGGGGCGGTCCAGCGGCGCGTCCCAGTGGCTGCGCGTGGGCAGCAGCGCCGCGAGCAGCGGAGCGGGCAGGAGGTCGCGCAGCGCCTCGCGCGAGCGCACCCGCAGCAGTTCGCCGCCTTGCAGGTCCAGGTACATCGCATAGATGGCCAGCAGCGTGTCCACGGGCCGCCAGGGTTGTGGCGGCGCGCCCAGCAAAAAGTATTCGAACGGCCGTGCGCCGAGCGCGGCCAGGCCGGCATTGACGCCATCCGCGTAGCGTTCCAGCAAGGCGCGGTGGGCGGGCGGGAGCGCGGCGTAGGCCCGCTCCGCGCGGGCGCGGAAACGGTGCACGCGCACGCGCCGGTCCAGCGGCACGGCGGCCTCGCCCACCAGCGCGGCCAGTTCGCCGGCGGCCGAGCGCCGTACCAGGTCCATCTGGAAATAGCGGTCCTGCGCATGGGCGAAGCCGGTGGCGTAGGCGGCGTCGGCGCGGTTGGCCGCACGGATGGTGACGCTGCCCTGGGCATCGCGCGCGATCGTGGCGGGCTGGGCCGTGCCGGATGCGCCGAGTTCTCCGTCGACCCGGGGCAGGCTGGCGCGCAGGGTGAGCCAGGCGGCCGCGATGGTGGCGATGCCCAGGACGAGCACCGCCGCCACCGTGAGCAGGGCAAGATGGGCGGGGCGTTGGGGGCTACTGAATTTCATGGTGCGCGGATTGCCGTCCAATGTGTTTGCCGGGCACATTGTGCCCGTTCTGTTTCAAACGCACGACATTCCGGGCTGTCGATGAAAAATTCTTGGTTGTCCGCGGACATGGACAGTGGCGCGTTCATGAACGGGTCTTCTTCCAGGCCGAGGTGGGCCTGTGCCGTTCATCCGCAGCGTCAGGCTGCATCGTGGAACAGCAGTTCCAAGCCGATGCGTTCGCCCTTGCGGACACGGCTGATGGCGTGTTTGAGGTTGACCCGGTAATAGCCCTGGCTTCCCTTGACGGGGCGTTCCGCCGTGGCTATGACGGCCACGTCTCCAAGCTTGAGCGGCAACACCGCCGGCCGCGACTGCATGCGCGGGCGTTGCTCGGTCATCACGAATTCGCCTCCCTGGAAATCGACGCCCGGCTCGGACAGCACGGCGACGATCTGCATGGGGAAGACCTGCTCGCCGTCATTGCGCTGGTGCAGCGATACATGGCCTTCGCCGCCGAGCCGGCTCAGATGGGACTGCGCCCGCGTCTGGCCTGCCTCCCGGTTGCGCCGCAAGAAGTCCCCCAGTTCCGCCGGATAGCGAAGAGCGACGCCCAGGGTTTCGTTCCAGCGATTGGCGATGGCGACAAGGCGGCGATAAAGCGCCGTGCGCCACAGTTCCAGAGGTGCCGGCATACCGGCGTCGAAGTAGAACAACTCACCGCGCCCAAGATTACCGGCTTCCAAAGCCACTCGGCGGGCGCCTGCCGCCGTGGCCTGTTGGGCCAGATCGCGCGCCACGTCCACACCCAACAGACCGGGCAGCACGACATAGCCCTCGGCATCGAGCTGCAGGCCGATGTCCGTCCAGTTCAGGCGATCGAGGGGCGCGTCAAGCGAGGTCATGAGAACTCCTCCCATCCTTTAAGGTTCGAGCGTTTCCATGGTCACTTCGCGTCGTGGAAGATCAGGCCCACGGTATGGCGGTGACCGCTTCGGATGCGACTGACGCCATGCCGCATGGCCACCTTGCGGGTGCCGCGCCGACCCATTGCCGGTCGCTGGTTGACAGTGAACACCACCGCGTCGCCCTTGCGCAGCGCGACGACATCCGCGCGGTGGCCCTTGTTCGACAGCTCTGTCATGATGAACTCGCCGCCGGTGAAGTCCCTGCCGGGTTCCGACAGCAGGATGGCAACCTGCAAAGGAAAGACGTGATCGCCGTAGAGATCCCGGTGCAGGCAGTTGTAGTCGCCCTCGCCGTACTGGAGGATCAGCGGCGTCGGCCGGGTCTGGCCGGCCTCATGGCACCGGCGCAGATAGGCGTCCAGGTCATGAGGGTACTGCGCGCCGATCTTCAGCTGTCGATTCCAACGATTGGCGATCGGCGCCAGCCGGGGATACAGCGCGTGGCGCAACTGGTCGAGCAGCGGTGGCAAGGGGTAGGCGAAGTATTTGTACTCGCCTCGCCCGAAGCCGTGGCGAGCCATGACGATCCGCGCGCGATAGCCTTCTTCTCGCGCATAGAGCGCTGCGAGGCCATCGCATTGCCCCGCCGTCAGCAGGTTGGGCAGCACGGCATGTCCCTGTGCATCGAGCGACTGTTCGATGCCCGGCCAGTCGTACGTCTCGGGCGCCATGGCAAGTCCCTGGCTTGCCACGGCGTTCATGCCGCGAACCCTGCAGCCACCTTGCCGGCTTCCTTGGCCAGCAGCGTGCGCTTGCGCTCGACGCCCCAGCGATAGCCGGAGATCGAGCCATCCCTGCGCACCACGCGATGACAGGGAATGGCGATGGCCAGGACGTTGGCCGCGCAGGCACCCGCTACGGCACGGACGGCTTCCGGTACGCCGAGATCACGCGCGACGTCGCTGTAGCTGCGGATCTTGCCTGCCGGGATGCCGCACAATACCTGCCAGACCTTCTGCTGGAACGCGGTGCCGCCGATGTCGAGATTGATAACGCCCTGGGACGCGTCTTGGTCGATGAAGCCAATGATTTGTCCCAGCTCGTGTCGCAGAGAAGGCTGATCAGGCTGCAACTCGATATTCGGAAAGGCAGCCGTGAGCTGGTCGCTCAATGCCCGCGCCTCCTCGCCAAGGAAGATGGCGCAGATGCCGCGCCGGCTTCGGGCGACAAGCACTTCGCACAGCGCTGCTTGACCGACGGCGAAGCGAATAGGGCCTTCCACCTGGCTGCCAGGGGCGCGAAAGTCGTACTTGAACATAGAAACGGAACGGGGCTTCATGGCAATGTTCCTCGGTGGTGACAAGGTGGGATCAGTCTAGGCGTCCATTCCCTTCTTGAAACTCCGCTCTTTGCGGTTGAATTCTTTTTCCCGCCTCGCCATTCAAGAAGTCGCATCTTGCCGTCGATCCCCCTTAGCACCGTGGTGCCGGTGAAGGGCCTCTAGGCGGCCAGTCCCAACCCCTTCGCCACGCCTTCCCCATACCGCGGATCCGCCTTGGCGAAGTGCGCGATCTGGCGTTCCTGGATCTCGCGCGGCACCGTCTTCATCGCGTTGACGATGTTCTCGATCAACAGGGCCTGCTGGCCGGCGCTCATGAGGCGGAACAGGTCGCCGGCCTGCGTGTAGTCGTCATTGCCGGCGCGATGGTCGTAGCGGTCGGCATCGCCCGAGAGCGGCAGCGGCGGTTCGCGGTGCGCCGCATCCTGGCGGGGCGCGTCGGCCACGCTGTTGGGCTCGTAGTTGGCGGCGCCGCCGAAGTTGCCATCGAAGCGCATGGCGCCGTCGCGCTGGTAGGTCCGCACCGGCGCATGGGGCCGGTTGACCGGCAGCGCCTGGTAGTTCGTGCCGACGCGGTACAGGTGCGCGTCATGGTAGGCGAACAGGCGGGCCTGCAGCATCCTGTCGGGGCTGAAGCCCAGTCCACGCACGATCGCCGACGGCGAGAACGCGGCCTGCTCGACCTCGGCGAAATAGTTCTCCGGATTGCGGTTCAGCGTGATGACGCCCACGTCGATGAGCGGGAAGTCCGCGTGGGGCCAGACCTTGGTCAGGTCGAAGGGATCGTAGGGCGTGGCGCGCGCCTGATCCTCGGTCATGACCTGGATGCAGAAGCGCCACTTGGGGTAGTCGCCCCGCTCGATCGCCTCGAACAGGTCGCGCTGGGCGTAGTCGGGATCCTCGCCGGCAAGCCGGGCGGCGTCGCGCGGATGCAGGTTGCGTATGCCCTGCAGGCTGAGTACGTGGTACTTGACCCAGACGCGCCGGCCCTGGGCATCGAGCATGCTGAACGTGTGGCTGCCGAATCCGTGCATGGCGCGATAGCCGTCGGGCGTGCCGCGGTCGGAGAACAGCGTGGTGACCTGGTGCAGCGATTCGGGCGACAGCGACCAGAAGTCCCACATCGCGGTGGGGTTCTTCATGTTGGTGCGCGGGTCTCGCTTCTGGGTGTGGATGAAGTCGGGGAACTTGATGCCGTCGCGGATGAAGAAGACCGGCGTGTTGTTGCCCACCAGGTCCCAGTTGCCTTCGTTGGTGTAGAACTTGATGGCGAAGCCGCGCGGGTCGCGCTCGGTGTCGGCCGAGCCCTTCTCGCCGCCCACGGTGGAGAAGCGGATGAAGACGTCGGTCTTGCGGCCTACTTGCGCGAACAGGTCGGCGCAGGTGTAGCGGGTGATGTCGTTGGTCACCTCGAAGACGCCGTAGGCGCCCGAGCCCTTGGCATGCACCACGCGCTCGGGGATGCGTTCGCGGTTGAAGTGCTGCAGCTTCTCGACCAGGTGGAAATCCTCGATCAGGACGGGGCCGCGCGGGCCGGCGGTCTTCGAGTTCTGGTTGTCGGCGACAGGCGCGCCCGTTGCGGTGGTGAGAGTCGTCATGCCTAGCTCCGAATTGTCGAGGCCCCACGATAGGCCGCCCTGGGTTATTGGTAAATTGAATTGAATAAATCATCGCAATAGGCCGATTCAATGAATGATAAAATGGCGCGTTCGTTCGTGTCCGCCCCGGCGCAGCTTCCCGCCGGCCGGATCTTTTTCCGGGAAGCCGTGTTCGAGGAGAACCAGCGTGAAAAACCTCGTTTCGGTGCCGCTTGCGCACCGTGAACAACCTTGTCCCCACGAAATGGAAACCATGGCCGGCCTTGCCAGCGCGGGGCGCCGCCGCGTCCTGGGCTGGCTGGCGGCGGGCGCGCCCATCGCCGGCGCGGCCCTGGGCATGCCGCGCCTGGCCCGGGCGGCCGATCCGCTGTCCGTGGGGTTCGTGTACATGTCGCCCATCACCGATGCGGGCTGGACGCGCCAGCACGAGGATGGCCGCCTGGCCATGGTCGCCGCGCTGGGGTCGCGGGTGGCCACCCGGGTCGTCGAGAACGTGCCCGAGAACGCCGACGCCGAGCGGGTGATACGCGATCTCGCGCGCCAGGGCTGCAAGCTCGTCTTCACCACGTCCTTCGGCTACATGGACGCGGTGATGCGGGTTGCCCGCGAGTTCCCGGGCGTGGTGTTCGACCAGGCCTCGGGCTACCGCCTCGCGCGCAACCTGGGCGCCTACAACATCCGCTTCTACGAGGGCCGCTATCTGGCCGGACTGGTGGCGGGGGCGATGACGCGCAGCCACGTCCTGGGCTATGTCGCGGCCCTGCCTATCCCGGAGGTGATCCAGGGCATCAACGCCTTCACGCTGGCAGCACGCAGCGTCAACCCCAAGGTCCAGGTGCGGGTGGTCTGGACGCAGAACTGGTTCGATCCCCCGCGCGAGCGCGACGCGGCCCAGGCTGTGCTGCGCCAGGGCGCCGACGTGCTGACCAACCACTCGGGGTCGTCCGCGGTGGCGCAGGCAGCCGAGGCGGCGGGGGCGTGGATGCTGGGCTATACGTCCGACATGAGCCGCTATGCGCCGACGCGCCAGCTCGGCGCCGTCGTGCATCGCTGGGGCGACCATTACATCCAGGCCGCGCGCGAAGTGCTGGACGGCACCTGGACCTCGCGGGCCATCATGGGCGGCCTCAAGGACGGGATGATCGCGCTCGAGGCGCTGTCGCCCAAGGTGCCCCAGGCGGTGCGCGCGTCGGTGGACGAGGCGCGCGGCAAGATCGCGGCGGGCGCGCTCCATCCCTTCGGCGGCCGGCTGGTGGACAACCAGGGCAAGGTGCGCCAGCAATCCGGCGTGCCGAGCCAGAAGGACGTCGACCACATGGACTGGTTCGTCGAGGGCGTGGTGGGCAAGGCAGTGGCCTGACGGCGCTCCGGTAAAGTAGCGGGGCCGCGTGAACCGCGGGCGGCCGGCGTGGTCCTATCGGGGCTGCCCGGCACGCCACGCGTAGCGCGGCATGCATCGCCCGGGCGTTCGCCTTCGATCCACTTCCTTTCCCGCCGGCCATGACCACCGACATCCGTTCGTTCTCACCGCTGTCCCTCCTGGCCCAGGCCTGGCGCATGACCGTGCGCGACTGGCGCGCCGGGGAACTCAGGCTGCTGGCGATGGCGCTGGTCATTGCCGTGGCCTCGGTTTCCAGCGTGGGCTTCCTGGCCGACCGCATCCGCCAGGCGCTGGAACGGGATGCCGCCCAATTGCTGGGCGGCGACGTGGTGCTGATTTCCGATAACCCGATCGACCAGGGGCCGCGCGAAGAGGCGCGCCGGCTGGGGCTGACGGTGACCCAGAACCTGCAGTTTCCCTCCATGGCCAGCGTCGGGACGGGCGATGCCGCGCGTTCGCAACTGGCGGCCTTGAAGGCGGTGCGGCCGGGCTATCCGCTGCGCGGCAGCCTGCGCGTGGCCGAAGGCCCCACCGCGCCCGACCAACCGACGCGCGAGATCCCCGCGCCCGGGACCGCCTGGGTGGACCCGCAACTGCTGTCGCTGCTGGAGGTGCGCGTGGGAGACGACCTGCAACTGGGCGACCGGCATTTCCGCATCGCACGCGTGATCACGGTGGAACCCGATCGCGGCATGAATTTCATCAACGTCGCGCCGCGGGTCATGATCCGCGAGGACGACCTGGCGTCCACCGGCTTGGTGACCTTCGGCAGCCGTATCACCTACCGCCTGCTCGCCGCCGGACAACCGGCGGCGGCACGCGAGTACGCGGCCTGGCTGCAGGCCCATCCGCAGCGCGGGCAGCGCGTGGAGACGCTGGATTCGGGCCGGCCCGAGATGCGGCGGACCATCGACCGGGCGCAGCAGTTCCTGTCTCTGGTGGCCCTGCTGGCGGCCCTGATCGCGGCGGTGGCCGTGGCGCTGGCCGCACGGCGCTTCACGCTGCGCCATTTCGACAGCGTGGCGGTGATGCGCTGCCTGGGCGCGACGCAGACCACGCTGACCTGGCTGTTCGCCGCCGAGTTCCTGATCATCGCCCTGGGGGCGGCCGCCGTCGGCAGCGCGCTCGGCTATGCCGCGCACGAAGGCCTGATCGCCGCGCTGGGCGGCCTGATCACGGCCGATCTGCCGCGTGCCGGGCCGCTGCCCGCGATACAGGGTTTTCTTGCCGGCGTCTGGCTGCTGATGGGCTTCGCGTTGCCGCCGCTGGCCCAGTTGCGCCATGTCGCGCCCGCCCGGGTATTGCGCCGCGACACCGGCGTCGCGCCGGCGCGCACCGCGCTCGGCTACGGCATGGGCGCGGTGGGCTTCGCGCTGCTGCTGCTATGGTTCGCGCGCGACCTGAAGCTGGGCCTGATGGTAGCCGGGGGATTCCTGGGCGGCTTCCTGCTGTTTTCCGGCATCTCGTGGCTGGGGCTGCGTTGGCTGGAGCCGCTGCGGCAATGGCAGCGCGGGCCGGTGGCCCTGCGTTTCGCGCTGGCGGGCGTGGTCCGCCGCCGTGGCGCCACGGTGGCGCAGATATGCGCCCTGGCGGTGGGGCTGATGGCGATCCTGCTGCTGTCCATCACCCGCGGCGACCTGGTCGAGGGCTGGCGCAGCGCCGCGCCGCCCGACGCGCCCAACCGTTTCCTGATCAACATCCAGCCGGACCAGCGCGAGGTGGTCACGCAGCGCCTGGCGCAGGCGGGACTGGGCCACGTGCAGCTGTACCCCATGATCCGTGGGCGCCTGGTCGAGATCAACGGCCGCGCGGTGGGGCCGGCCGACTATCAGGACGATCGCGCGCAGCGGCTGGTGGACCGGGAGTTCAACCTGTCCTACATGGACCAGTTGCCGGGCCACAACCGCGACGTGGCCGGCCGCTGGCTGGACCCGGACGCCGCCGAGGTGTCGATGGAGCAGGGCATCGCGAAGACCCTGGGCGTGAACCTGGGCGACACGCTCCGGTTCGACATCGCCGGCAACGCGGTCGACGTGAAGGTGACCGGCCTGCGGGCGGTGGACTGGGATTCCATGCAGGTGAACTTCTTCGCCATCCTGTCGCCGGCGGCGCTGCGCGACATGCCGCAGAGCTGGATCACCGCGCTGCACCTGCCGCCCGAGCAGGCCGACCTGTCCAACGCGCTGATCCGCGAGTTTCCCAACCTGACCATCTTCGATACAAGCGCCATCCTGCGACAGGTGCAGGACGTGCTGGAGCAGGTGGTGGCGGCGGTGCAGTTCCTGTTCCTGTTCACGCTGGCCGCCGGCTGCCTGGTCCTGTATGCGGCGCTGGCCTCCACCCGCGACGAGCGGGTGCGCGAGGCCGGGCTGCTGCGCGCGCTGGGGGCCACGCGCCGGCAGCTGTCGCTGGCGCAGTGGCTGGAGCTGGCCGCCATAGGCGGCGCGGCGGGCGTGCTGGCCGCGGCCGGCGCGTCGGTGATCGCGTGGTTGCTGGCCCGCCATGTGTTCAACTTCGCGCTGACGCCGAACCCGTGGGTTTGGGTGGCCGGGCTGCTGGTGGGCGTGGCGTGCGCCTGGGCGGGGGGATGGATGGGGCTGCGCGGCGTGCTGCGCCAGCCGCCGCTGGCGACCCTCAGGGAAGCCTAGCGCTTTTCGATGATACCGAGATGAACGACAAGACGATATTGATACGCGAGCCCGAGGAACCGGCTCCGGCCGGTCAGACCGTGTTCGACGTGATCGGCGGCGAAGCGCGCGTGCGCGAGCTGGTCGACCGGTTCTACGACCTGATGGACCTGGACGCGGACCTGGCGGAGCTGCGCGCCGCGCACGGCCCGTCGCTGGACCAGGCCAGGGAGAAGTTGTTCTGGTTCCTGTGCGGCTGGATGGGCGGCCCCGATTACTACATTCGCCGCTTCGGCCATCCCCGCCTGCGGGCACGCCATCTGCCGTTCTCGATCGGCACCACGGAGCGCGACCAGTGGGTGGTCTGCATGGGCCGGGCGATGCAGCAGGTCGGCGTCGAGCCGGCGCTGGCCGACAAGCTGCTGGCCTCGTTCTACAACACGGCGGACTGGATGCGGAACCGGCCGGAGTAGGCCGGACTCATGCGCCGTCGCCGGATCTCTCCCAGGGGGGCGTGCCGCCCAGGTGGTCGCGCAGCCAGGCCAGCAGCAGTTCCATGCGCGGCAAGGCGCGCTTGCGGGCCGGGATCAGGGCCTTGAGCCATACGTCCTGTAAGGGGTGGTCCTCCAGCAGCGCCACCAGGCTGCCGTCCGCGAGCGCGCGCCGCGCAACATAGGTGGGCAGGACGGCGATGCCGTTGCCGGCGCGGGCCGAGGCATAGAGCACATAGTTGTCGTTGGCGCCCAGGCGCGCGGGCACGTCGACGCTGATGGGCCCGCTCGCGCTGTTGAAGTGCCAGCTGTGGCCGGTGGGATTGAACACCAGGCAGTCGTGGTCGGCCAGGTCGCGCGGATGGCGCGGGGCGGGCCGGCGCGCCAGGTAGCCGGGCGCGGCGCAGACGACCTGGCGCAGCGGGCACAGCGGCTCGTCCACCACGCCCTCATAGCTGTCGGCGCGGCCGCTGACCGAGATGTCGAAGCCTTCCTCGGCGGGATTGGCCGACCGGTCCAGCAGCGCGACCTCCAGGGTCAGCCGTTCATGGCGCCGCTGGAAGGCCGCGAGGATGTCGGCCAGGTATAGCACCGTGAGCGAGGTCGGGGCCCGCAGCCGGATGTGGCCGTCCAGCGCATCCTGGTCGCGCTTGAGTTCCGAGGCGATGTCATCGAAATCGCTGACCAGCGCGCGCGCCCGCGCGTGGAACTTGTGGCCGGCCTCGGTCAGCGTCACGCGGCGGCTGGAGCGTTCGAACAGGCGCGCGCCCAAGGTCCATTCGAGATGGCCGACGCGCTTGGCCACGACCGAGGGCACGGTATCGAGCTGGCGCGCGGCCTCCGAGAAATTGCCGCCGCGCACCGTGGCAAGAAAGGCGCGCAGGTTGGCCAGGGTATCCATTTTCTATTCCAAAACGCGAAAACTGGTGCTTCGAATTAGACCAGATAATCCGTTTTGAAATAGATAACATGTCCGCTTCCCTGAATGACAAGGTGGAGCAATGACAACGGCACATCCGGCCAGCGTGACCGAACCCGCGCGGCAGACCCCCATCCTGGGCGAATTCGACGTGGTGGTGCTGGGCGGCGGCCCCGCCGGCATGACGGCCGCCGCCGCGGCGGCGCGCCACGGCTGCCGTACCTTGCTGATCGAGCGCTACGGATTCCTGGGCGGCATGGGCACGGCGGCCGGCGTGACCAATTTCTGCGGCCTGCACGCCAATGTATTCGGCGACAACCGGCGCGTGGTGCACGGCCTGGCGGACGAACTGCTGGCCACGCTGGAGAAGCTGGGCGGTTTGTGCGAGCCGCATCGCATGTTCCAGGACAAGATCATGGCGCAGGCCTACGACAACGCGGCCTACAAACTGGCCGCCGACGATCTGGTCGTCGCCAGCGGCAGCCAGCTTCTGTTCCACGCGCAGGCGGCCGGGGTGCTGATGCGCTCGCCGGCCGAGATTGCCGCGCTGCTGGTCGAGACCAAGTCCGGCCGTGCCGCGGTGGTCGGCAGGATCTACATCGATTGCTCGGGCGACGGCGACATGGCGGCCGCGGCGGGCGTGCCCTATGAAAAGGGCGATGGCCACGGCGGCATGCTGTATCCGTCGACCATGTTCCGCGTCAACAACGTCGATCCGGCCCGTGCCGGCAGGGCCTGGGAACACTTCGGCCGCCTGATGGAGGAGGCCGCCCGCGACGGCCGCCGGTTCGCCCGCAAGACGCCCATCGTGCGGCCGCAGAAGAATCCGGTCGAATGGCGCGCCAACGTGACCCAGCTCAGCAACCCGGACGGGACCGCGATCGACGGCACCGATGCCTGGCAACTGAGCGAGGGCGAGTTGCAGGGACGGCGCCAGGCCCGCGACTTCTTCGAGTTCCTGCGCGAGTACGCGCCGGGTTTCGATGCCTCGTACATCCTGGAGATCGCGCCGCAGGTCGGCATACGCGAGACGCGCCGCATCGTCGGCGAATACCAGTTGACCGAGGGCGACGTGCTGGGCTGCGCGAGCTTCGAGGACACCATAGGCGTGAACGGCTGGCCGGTCGAGGCCCACGTCGCCGGCGACATCGTATTCAAGTTCGTCGACGTGCCCAACGTCAGGGGCTTCAACCACCTGCCGTACCGCATGCTGCTGCCGCTGGGCGTGGACAACCTCCTGGTCGCGGGGCGCTGCGCCTCGATGACCCACATGGGCCAGTCGGCCGCGCGCGTGACCGGCCCGTGCTTCGCCATGGGCCAGGCGGCCGGCACGGCGGCGGCCCTGTCGCTGCGCGCCGGCGTGGCGCCGCGCCGACTCGACGTGGCCGCCCTGCAGCAAGTGCTGGAGCGGGACGGCGCCTACCTGGGCCGGGACATGTAGGCCTGGCGGCAGTAGGTAATTTTCTTCATCACAAGGAGACAATATCGTGATCAGACGCCTGGCTGCGGCCATGTTTTTCGCCCCTTTGCTGGCCGTTCCCGCCCATGCGCAATGGCCCGAGAGGCCGGTGCGCATCATCGCTCCCTTCGCTCCGGCTTCCACGCCGGATACCCTGGCCAGAGTGCTGTCCGAACGCCTGTCCAAGCGGCTCAAGCAGACTTTCGTCGTCGAGAACAAGGCCGGCGCCGGTGGCATGATAGGCACCGACCACGTCGCCAAGGCGGCGCCCGACGGCCTGACGCTGGGCGTAAGCATCACCGGTCCGCTGGTGAACAACAAGCTGCTCTACAAGAAGATGCCGTATGACCCGGACCGCGACCTGACGCCCATCACCATCGCCGTGATGCAGCCCAGCGTGATCGTCGCACGTGCCGGACTGCCTGCTGCCAACCTGGAGCAACTGGTCGCGCTGCTCAGGCAGTCGCCCGGCAAGTTCAACTACGCCTCCATCGGCAATGGCTCGCTGTCGCACCTGACGATGGAACTGGTCGCCTCGCGCAGCGGCACCAGCATCGTCCATGTGCCGTACGGCGGTTCGAGCCAGGCTGTGACCGCCTTGCTCGCCGGCGATGTCGACATGGCGTGCCTGCCCGCCGCCGCGGTGCAGTCCTTCGTGAAGGCCGGCAAGCTGCGCGCCATCGCCGTCACCACCGGCGCCCGCACCCGCTTCATGCCCGAGGTCCCGACCCTGGCCGAACAGGGCATGAAGGGCGTGGACACCGGTGCCTGGATGGGGATCGTCGCGCCGGCCGGCCTGGATCCGGCCTTGAAGTCCCGCATCCACGACGAGGTCGTCCGGGCGCTGGAGGAACCCGAGGCGCGCAAGGCGTTCGACAGCCAGATGATGGAAGTCGTGGCGGGTACGCCCGAGGCGTTTTCCGCCTACCTGAAGGAAGAGGCGGATCGCTGGTTTCCCATCATCCGCAAGAACGGGATCGAGCTGGATTGAGCGCGCACGGCCCCCCGGCTTGGGGCCCGCGGCGCCTGAGCCTAAAATCCCTGGTTTTGGGGGCCGAGTCTTGACCGAATACCTGTTGTGGGGCAGCGCCGTCGCTGCCGTGCTCGCGGCATTGTTCGCACTGTTGGCGCTGCTGCGCAAGCCGGGGGCGGATCCGCGCCTGGACCAGATCCTGACCGAGCAGGAGCGCCTGGAGCGCACGCTGCGGGCCGACATCACCGAGAGCCAGCGTGGCCTGCGGTCGGAACTGGCCGAGTCCACGCGCGGGCTGCGCACCGAACTGGGCCAGACGCTGGCCCAGGGCATGCAGGCGCTGGGCGGCCAGCAGGCGCAGCAGGCCCAGGTGCTGAACCAGCAGCTCGACGCTTTCGCCCAGAACCTGACCACGCTGACGGCGCAATTGCAGGAACGCTTCGAGGCGCTGCGCATTTCGCTGACCCGCGACGCCGCGGCCAACCGCGACGAGAGCGCGCAGGCCCTGCAGCGCTTCGCCGATCGTTTCTCCGAACAATTGCGCGTGCTGACCGAGGCCAACGAGCGCCGCATGGTCGAGGTCCGCACGACCGTGGAGCAGCGCCTCAAGGACATGCAGGCCGACAACTCCGTGAAGCTCGAGGAGATGCGCCGCACCGTGGACGAGAAACTGCACGCCACGCTGGAACAGCGGCTGGGCGAGTCCTTCAAGCTGGTCTCCGACCGGCTGGAGGCCGTGCACAAGGGGCTGGGCGAAATGCAATCGCTGGCGGCCGGCGTGGGCGACCTCAAGCGCGTGCTGACCAACGTGAAGACGCGCGGGACCTGGGGCGAAGTGCAGCTCGGCATGCTGATCGAGCAGACCATGACGCCGGCGCAGTATGCCCGCAACATCAAGCCGGTGCCCGGCAGCGACGAACTGGTGGAGTTCGCCATCCGCCTGCCGGGACGCGGTGACGATGCCGTACCGGTGTGGCTGCCGATCGACGCCAAGTTCCCCAAGGAGGAATACGAGCGGCTGGTGGACGCGCAGGAGCGCGCCGACCTCGATGCCGTGCGCGCCGCCGGGCAGGCCTTCGAGCGCGGCGTGGAGCTGGAGGGCCGCCGCATCGGCTCCAAGTACATCGCGCCGCCGCACACCACCGATTTCGCCATCATGTTCCTGCCCACCGAGGGGCTGTACGCCGAGGTCCTGCGGCGGGCCGGCCTGATGGACAAGCTGCATGCGCTGCGCATCAACGTGGCCGGCCCCAGCACCCTGGCCGCGCTGCTGAACAGCCTGCAGATGGGGTTCCGGACGCTGGCCATCGAGCAGCGTTCGTCCGAGGTCTGGAAGGTACTGGGCGCGGTCAAGTCGGAATTCGGCAAGTTCGGCGACGCGTTGGCCAGCGTGAAGAAGACGCTGGAAACCGCCAGCAACAAGATCGGACAGACCGAGGTGCGCACCCGCGCCATGCTGCGCAACCTGAAAACCGTCGAAGCCCTGCCGGAAGGCGAGACACGCCAGTTGCTGGGGACCGAGGACGACAACCTCGCGGCCGACGAGGCCGACGGGGAAGCGGACAACTAAGACACGCGGGGCCAGGCCCCCGGGGAGGCTGGCATGACCATCGCATTCTGGTGTGTGTTCGTCGCGGTACTGATGCCCTACGTCTGCTTCGGTATCGCCCGGAACAGGGCGCGGCCGTTGCGCGACAACCGCGATCCGCGCGATTTCCCGAACCGCATACAAGGCATCGCCAAGCGCGCCTGGAGCGCGCACCTGAACGCATTCGAGACCCTGCCGGGTTTCGCCGCGGCGGTGATCATCGCGCACCTGGCCGGTACCCCGCAGCACCTGGCGGATGGCTGGGCGCTGGCCTGGGTCGCGGCGCGGCTGCTGTTCATCGGTTGGTACCTGGGCGACAAGCCGGGCCTGCGCTCGGCCGCGCACGTCGCCAGCATGATGTGCGTGCTGGGGCTGTTCGTGTCCGCGGCCGTGGCGGCGGCATGAGGCCGTAAAAATGTGCAACAGAATGGTTGCACGTATCCCGGGCCTCGATATACTGCAACCGAAACGTTGCAGAAGGGGTCTCCCATGAAGACGTACGACCGCATCGAAAAGCAGGTCGTGTTGCGCGCGCCGGTCGAGCGCGTGTGGCACGCCCTGACCAATATCCAGGAGTTCGCGCAGTGGTTCGGTGTCAAGCTGGACCACCCCTTCGCCCCCGGCCGCGCCATCACCGGCAGCTTCGAGGGCGGCTTCGACCAGGACGAGATCGAGCGCTACCAGGCCTCGCTGGGCCTGCAGCGGGCGGCGATACGGCAGCCGCTGCCGCATGAGGTGTTCTGCACCGTCGAGCGCATGGAAGCGCCGCGTCTCTTCAGCTTCCGCTGGGTGCCGTTCGGCATCGACGCGGACTGCGATCCCGGGCAGGAGCCGACGACCCTGGTCGAGTTCCAGTTGGAACCCATCCCCGAGGGCACGCGGTTGACCATTACCGAGTCGGGCTTCGAGCGCGTGCCGGCACACCGGCGCGAACGGGCCTTCATGATGAACGATGGTGGCTGGAGTGCCCAGGCCGACAACATCCGGCGCCATGTCGAAGGTGCGTGAGCATGAACTGGCGCGGGTGTTCGCCGCGCTGGGCGATGCGACCCGGCTGGCCCTGGTCGCCCATCTGCTGGCCGGCGGAGCCCTGTCGGCCACCGCGCTGGCCGAGGGCAGGGACATTTCGCGGCAGGCCATCGTCAAGCATCTCCAGGTGCTGGAGGCGGCGGATCTCGTCGTACGCGAGCGCCATGGCCGCGAGGTGCTGTACGCCCTGGATCCGCGCCGCGTGGACGAGGCCAGGGCGTTCCTGGACGCGATCTCGGCCGGGTGGGACCGCGCCATCGGCCGCTTGAGGAAACTCGTCGAGTCGCCGTGACGCCGCTGGCCTGGCCCGGCGTTTGCAGGATCAGGCAAAACACACGCAGGAATCGGTATTGTCCCCGGGCTATCGCCTTACGTAACCTCTGTTCCGGGCCGGATAGGGATCCGGCATCTTTTCCGCAGGGGACGTGGCAATGGCGATTCAGCTCGAGATCAATGGCAAACAGACTGCGCTGGACGCGCCCGGCGAGATGCCGCTGCTATGGGCCCTGCGCGATCTGGCAAACCTGACCGGCACGAAATACGGGTGCGGGATGGCGCTGTGCGGCGCCTGTACGGTGCATGTGGGCGGCGAGCCGGTGCGTGCCTGCGTGACGCCGGTGTCGTCCATCGAAGGCAAGCCCGTCACGACCATCGAAGGCGTGGGGAGCGACGCCGTGGGCCGTGCGGTGCAGGCCGCGTGGCAGGAACTGGACGTCGCGCAATGCGGGTACTGCCAGTCGGGCCAGATCATGTCGGCCGCCGCGCTGCTGCGCACGAACCCGCGTCCCACGGACGAGGACATCGACGGAGCGATGAGCGGCAATGCCTGCCGCTGCGCGACCTATGTCCGTATCCGGGCCGCAATCCATCGCGCCGCCCAGGCGCTGGCTTGAGGGGGAAGGCATCATGGCATTCACCCTCGACAACCATGCGGACCGCCATCAAGCCTCCCTGGTCAACGTCAGCCGCCGCCGGTTCGTGCAAGGCGCGGGCGTGCTCGTGCTGGGCTGGCAGCTGCCCGGCGTCCTGGCGGCGCAACCGGCGGACAAGGCGGACCCCTTCGTTCCCAATGCCTTTCTGTCCATCGATACCCAGGGCCGCGTGACGGTGTACGCCAAGCACGTGGAGATGGGGCAGGGGGCCTATACGGGCCTGGCGACCCTGGTGGCCGATGAGCTGGACGCGGACTGGGCGCAGGTACGGGTCGAAGGCGCGCCCGCCGACACGGCGCGCTACAAGAACCTGGCCATGGGCATACAAGGTACCGGCGGCAGCACGGCCATGGCCAACTCCTTCAAGCAGATGCGCGAGGCGGGCGCCGCCGCGCGCGCGATGCTGGTCGGGGCGGCGGCGCAGGCGTGGAAGGTCGACCCGGCCACGATCACGGTGCGCGAAGGCGTCGTCCGCCACGCCGCGTCGGGCCGGCAGGCCGGGTTCGGCGAACTGGCCGCGGCCGCCGCGGCGCAGCCTGTGCCCGCCAGGCCCAGGCTGAAGTCGCCCAAGGATTTCCGCCTGATCGGCAAGGCGTCGCTGCGGCGAACGGATTCGGCCGACAAGGTGCACGGCCGTGCCCGTTTCACGCAGGACGTCAAGCTGCCTGGCATGCTGGTCGCCATCGCGGCCCACGCGCCGCGTTTCGGTGCGACCGTGGCCGGCTACGACGCCAGCGCCGCCCTGGCCGTCCCCGGCGTGGTGGCGGCGATTCCTTTCGAGGGTTCGGCGCATCGCTCGGCCGGCGTCGCGGTGCTGGCGCGCAATACCTGGGCCGCACGCACCGGGCGCGATGCCCTGAAGGTGCGGTGGGATGAAAGCCGCGCCTACACCGAGGGCAGCGACGAACTCCTGGCCCGGTATCGCCAGGCCGCGTCGCGCCCGGGCTTGCCCGCCGCCACGCGCGGCAACGTCGAGACCGCGTTCGCCAAGGCCGCCAAGGTGATCGAGGCGGACTACGAGTTCCCGTTCCTGGCCCATGCCAGCATGGAGCCGCTGAACTGCGTCGTGCAACTGGGCGACGGCCGGTGCGAGATCTGGAACGGCGAGCAGTTCCAGACCATGGACCAGAAGGCCGTGGCCGACTATCTCGGCATCGCGCCCGAGCACGTCACGATCAATCAGCTGTATGCCGGCGGCAGCTTCGGCCGGCGTGCCAGCCCGCACGCCGACTACGTGGTCGAGGCCGTCGCCATCGCGCAGGGTGCGCGCAAGGCGGGATTCGACGTTCCGGTCAAGATGGTGTGGACGCGCGAGGATGACATGCGAGGCGGCTACTACCGGCCCGCCTACCTGCACCGCGCCAGGCTCGCGCTGGACGAGCGGGGCAGGCTGCAGGGATGGCAGGTGCGGGTGGTCGGGCAATCGCTGATCAAGGGTTCCGTGTTCGAGGAATTCATGGTCAAGAACGGCATCGACGCGACCTCGGTCGAGGGCCTGTCCGACCTGCCTTACGGCATCCCCAACCTGAGCGTGGAGCTGCATACTCCCGACGACGTGCGGGTACCCGTGCAGTGGTACCGGTCGGTCGGGCATACGCACACCGCGTTCACCGCCGAGACGCTGGTCGACGAGGCGGCGCATGCCGCGCGCCGCGATCCGGTGGCTTTGCGGCGCGAGCTGCTCAAGGGCCATCCGCGCCACCTGGCGGCGCTGGAGACGGCGGTGCGCGCCGCGCAATGGGACCGTCCGCTGGCGGCGGGGAAAAGCGGCGTGCGCCGGGGCCGGGGCGTGGCGGTGCACGAGTCCTTCAACAGCGTGGTCGCGCAGGTGGTCGAGGTGAGCGTGGATGCCGGGGGCGAACTGAAGGTGGATCGCGTCGTGTGTGCCGTGGCGTGCGGGCTGGCGATCAATCCGGACGTGGTCAAGGCGCAGATGGAGGGCGGCATAGGCTTCGCGCTGTCGACGGCCCTGCATGGCGCCATCACGCTCGACAAGGGAGCCGTGGTGCAGAGCAACTTCCACGATTATCCCGTGCTGCGCATCAACGAGATGCCGCGTGTCGAGGTGCACATCGTGCCGTCCCAGGACGACCCCACCGGCGTGGGCGAGCCCGGCGTACCGCCGCTGGCGCCGGCCCTGGCCAATGCGATCTTCGAGGCGACCGGGGAACGCGTGCGTACCCTGCCGATCCGCACGCCTTTGCGCAAGGCGGTCTGAGCATGGCAATATCGTCGCTCCGCGCCTGCTTCCCGCGATGACCATGTCCCAGCCGGCTCTTCCCCTCGATACCGTTGCATCGGACGAAGCCCCAGGGCGGCTGGCCGCCGCGCGGCGCGAGCTGGCCAGCTGCATCGCGCGGCACGCGCCGGTCGACGGGACGCATCCCAGCGCGTATCCGGGGCTGTCGTTCGTGCGCTTCTCCGGTCCCTCGGGATCGAACTGCGGCTTCTATCGTCCTTCGCTCACGATCGCCGCGCAGGGCGCCAAGCGCGTCGAACTGGGCGAAGCCGTCTACGAGTACGACGAGCGCCACTTCCTGCTGTCCTCGTTCGACCTGCCGGTGCAGGCCCGCATCACCTGCGCGTCGCGGGCCGAACCGTATCTGTGCGTGGCGCTGGACATCGACCCGCAGCGCCTGGGCGAACTGGTGGGCGAGCACGGCCTGCCATCTGCTCCCGAGGCTCCCGGCATGCGTGGGCTGGCGGTCGGGACGACGCCGCTGGCCCTGATCGAGCCCATGCTGCGCCTGGTGCGCCTGCTGGATACGCCCGAGCACCTGCCGGTGCTCGGGCCGCTGGCCGAGCGCGAGATCCTGTACCGGGTGCTGACCGGCGAACTGGGGCGGCGGCTGCGCCAGGCGGCCCTGTCGGCCGGGGCTTCCAGCCAGATCGCCCGCGCCATTGCCTGGATCAAGGAAAACTACACCGAGCCGCTGCGCATCGAGGCGCTCGCCCAGGCGGTGAACATGAGCCCGTCCTCGCTGCATCATCATTTCAAGGCCGTCACGGCCATGAGCCCGCTGCAGTTCCAGAAGCAGCTGCGCCTGCGCGAGGCCCGCATGCTGATGCTGTCCGAGTTGCTGGACGCCGGCAGCGCGGCGCGCCGGGTCGGCTATGAAAGTGCTTCCCAGTTCAGCCGCGAATACAGCCGCCTGTTCGGCTCGCCGCCCCTGCGCGACGTGGCCAGGCTGCGCGACGGCGATCCGGCCGAGACCGTGGCGGCCTGAGTCCGCGGCGGTCGGCGCTACACTGCGGGCATGGCGGCCAAGCCGCCGCGACGGCGGGGAGCGATCATGACGGACAGCGACCGGGACGACGCGTTCAACGTGGTGGAGCCGCGCAGCGGCTACAACCTGTACGACACCGACCCCGCGCTGCGGGAAGCGGTCCGGCGCGAAGGGGCCGGCCATGCCGAGGCATCCCTGCGCGAGCAGGGCCGCTGGCTGGGCAGCCGCGAGGCCATGGACGCCGGGCGCGACGCCAACGAGCACCCGCCGCGCTTCGTGCCCCTGGATCCGGTCGGGCGCCGCATCGACGAGGTGCGCTTCCATCCCGCCTGGCATGTCCTGATGACAGACATCGTCGCGCGCGGCCTGCATTCCGCGCCATGGGCGGCGCCCGCGCCGGGCGCCATGGTCGAGCGCGCGGCAGGCTACCTCATGCAGGGCCAGGTCGAGGCAGGCACGCTCTGCCCGACCACCATGACCTTCGGCGCGATTCCCGTGCTGGCGGGCGAACCGGCCGGAGAGGTCGACTTCGCCCGCGACTGGCTGCCGCGCCTTCATGCCCGCCACTACGACGCGTCGGATGCCCCGGTGGCCGGTAAGCGCGGCGTGCTGATCGGCATGGGGATGACCGAGAAGCAGGGCGGTTCGGACGTGCGGACCAATACGACACGGGCCGTGCCATGCGGAGCTTCCGGCCGGGGGCGGGGCTATCTGCTCGAGGGCCACAAGTGGTTCTATTCGGTGCCCCAGTCCGACGCCCACCTGGTGCTGGCCCAGGCCGATGAAGGGCTGTCGTGCTTCTTCGTGCCGCGCTACGCGCCCGACGGCCGCCGCAACGGCGTGCGCATCCAGCGCCTGAAGGACAAGCTGGGCAATCGCAGCAACGCCAGCGCCGAGGTCGAATTCCACGGCGCATGGGGCGCCATGCTGGGCGAGCCGGGGCGTGGCGTGGCCACCATCGTGCAGATGGCGACCTACACGCGGCTGGACTGCGTGCTGGGCAGTGCCGCGCTGCTGCGGCAGGCCACGGTCCAGGCGCTGCACTTCTGTTCGCGGCGCCGGGCGTTCGGCCGGCCGCTGCGCGACCAGCCCCTGATGCGCCACGTCCTGGCCGATCTCGCCCTGGAAAGCGAGGCCGCGACCGCGCTGGGCCTGCGGCTGGCGCGCGCCTTCGAGTCCGATGCGCCGCTGGAGCGGGCCATACGGCGCATCGTCACGCCGGCGGCCAAGTACTGGGTCTGCAAACGCGCCGTGTCGGCCATTGCCGAATGCATGGAGGCATGCGGCGGCAATGGCTACGTCGAAGACGGCCCGATGCCCCGGCTCTACCGCGAGGCGCCCGTCAACGCGATCTGGGAGGGGTCGGGCAACGTCATGTGCCTGGACGTGCTGCGCGCGATCCGGCGCGATCCGCAGGCGTTCGAGGCGCTGGGCGAACACCTGCGCGAGCGGGGCGGCGGCAGTCCGGAGTTCCGCTCGGCCTGGCAGACCTGGATGGACCTGTGCGCGGGCGACGGCCAGGCCGAGTTCAAGGCGCGCCGCATCGCCGGCCTGCTGACCGGGCTGATGCAGGCGGCGCTGCTGCTGGAGGCGCCGGGCGGCCTGGTGGGAGAAGCCTTCGTGGCGGCCCGGCTGGCGCAGGCCAGCTGGCTGTACGGCGACAGCGACACCGGCCACGGCGACGCCGTGTGCGCGGAGCTGCTGGCCCGCGCGTGGCCGCCGGGGGGTTGACGCGATCTAGCGCGGCGCCGGGGCCGCCTGGAAATAGCGGTCGGCGGCCTCGTGCATGGGGATGGTCACGCCTTCGCGGGCGGTCGCGCGCGTGATCTGTCCGCCGGCCGGGCTGCCAGCCGCCACGAAGTCGGCCTGTTCGAACACCGCCTGCAATACGCTGCGCACTTCGTCCGCGGGCGTGTCGGCGCCGGTGACCAGCAACGCGGTGACGCCCACCGTGGCGATGGGCGCGCCCTGGCCCGGATAGGTGCCGGGCGCGAGCACGAGGCGCACGAAGGCGGGATCGTCCCGCGCGAGCTGCGCGATCGCGGGCGGGGACAATGGCAGGATGCGCACCCGGTGGTCGGCGGCCAGGCGCTGCAGTTGCCGCGCGGGCGCATGGATCACGCTGGCGATCGCGTCGACGCGCCTGTCGAGCAGGGCTTGCACCGCCTGGTCGAAGTCGGCGCTGGCGACGAGTTCCACGCTGTTTTCCGGCACTCCGTGCGCGGCCAGTACCTGCAGCGTCGAGGCGCGGCTGCCGGACGCGGCCAGGCCGGCATCGAGCCGTCGTCCACGCAGATCGGCGATGGACTGGACCGGGCCGTCGGCCAGCACGGCGATGTGGAAGGCTTCCGGGTACAGGCTGGCGATGGCGCGCAGGCTGGGGTTGTGGGCCGTGCCGCCGAAGGCGTCCTGTCCCAGGTAGGCCTGCCTGGCGATGTCGCCCTGCGCGAGCGCGATGTTGGCCGCGCCTCGCTGGAGCAACTGGAGGTTCTCGATGCTGCCCTGGGTGGACGAGCCGCTGGCGCTGAAACCTTGCGCCGTCAGGCGCGCCGCGATGGTGCGGGCGATCAGGTCGTACTCGCCGGCTTGCGGTCCGCCCGCGACCACGAAGGCGCGGCGCAGCCGGTCCAGGCGACGCGTGATCTGCCGGTCGGCCGCCGCCAGTTCCTCGGTGATGATGGCGCGGGCGCGCGGGCTGTTGGGGGGCAGCGTGTTGAACAGGTTCTGGATGCGTTCGATGGTGGCACGGGCCGGCGAACCGGCGGCGGCCTGGCTGGCCGTGGCCTGCGGTGGCGGCACGAAATCCACCGGCTGCCATCCGTCGGGCCCTTCGCGGAACGTGACCGAACCGCGCACCAGCAGGATGTCGCCGGCGCGGTTGCCGTCGCGCGCGATACCTTCGACGCCGCGTTCGGTCGCGCCCAGCAGCGTGGCCAGCGCGGCCGGATTGAGCGATTGCCAGTCGCCGAAGGCATAGTCGCGGGCCAGGCGGAAGCGTCCGTTGAAATAGACGATGCGGCGGGCCGCGCCATCGGGCGCATCGGCCAGCGGGCCGCTGCCCAGGCGCCGCAGGGATTCCACGTCCAGCACCGGTTTGGCGAAGACCGCCTGCAGGCGGTTCTCCACGGCGGCCCGGACCTCGGACTGGTCGGGCCCGCGGCTGCAGCCCGACAGCAGCAGGGCGGCCAGGACGAGAAGAAGCAATCGTCGGATCATGGTTGCGCTCGCTGTCAGAAGCCGAAAAGAGGCAGGCCGAGATAACCCTGGATGACCAGCGCGTTGGTGATGTCGATCAGGAATGCGCCGACGATGGGCAGGATCAGGAAGGCCTGGGGCGAGGGGCCGTACTTGTTCGTGACCGCCTGCATGTTGGCGATGGCGGTGGGCGTGGCGCCCAGGCCGATGCCGCAGGCGCCGGCGGCCAGCACCGCCGCGTCGTAGTTGGCGCCCATGATGCGGAAGGTGACCAGACTGGTATAGGCCGCGACGAAGGCCGTCTGCACCGCCAGGATCGCCAGGATGGGCAGCGCCAGCGACACGAGCTCCCACAGCCGCAGCGAGATCAGCGCCATGGTCAGGAACAGCGACAGCGCCACGCCGCCGAACAGTTGCACCGCGTCGTCGTCGACTTCGCGGATGCGGGCCAGCCCCAGTACGTTACGCAGCACGACGCCGGTGAACAGGGTCCAGACGAAGGGAGGCAGGGTCAGCAGCCTGCCTTTCATGAGCTCCCCCAGCGTGCTGCCGACCACCACGCACGCCACGATCAGCAGCAGGGTCTCGAGAAAGAGCGGCAGGGTCAGCGGCCGGGGCGCCTGGGAAGGCGCGTCGGCGCCGGCCTGGCCGGATGGCGCCGAGCTGCCGTCGCCCGGCGTCAGGCCGTGGCGCGTGATGAGGCGCTGGGCCACGGGTCCGCCTATGATGCCGCCCAGCACCAGGCCGAACGTCGCGCAGGCCATGGCCAGCTCCATGGCGCCCTGCAGGTTGTCGACGTCGGAGAACTGGGTGGCATAGGCCGCGCCGGTCCCGTGGCCGCCCAGCATCGTGATCGAGCCGGCCAGCAGCCCGTTCAGGGGATGAAGGTCCATGCTGAAGGCGCCGGCCAGGCCGATGGCGTTCTGCAGCACGAGCATGATGGCGATGGCGATCAGGAACAGGACCACCCCCCGGCCGCCGCGCACCAGCGTCCTGACGTCGGCGCCCAGGCCCACCGTGGCGAAGAAGGCCAGCATGAAGGGCGTCTGCAGCGCCATGTCGAACGACAGCTCGGTGCTGGCGGCGACCTTGGCGATCGTGATGGCGATGGCCGCCAGCATCCCGCCCACCACCGGCTCGGGGATGTTGTAGCGTTGCAGCGGGGGGATGCGGCCGATCAGCCAGCGCCCGATCAACAGCACCACGATGGCGACCAGGAGTGTGGTGGTGACGTCTATTTCTATCAGCATAATGCCCCTTCACTGCGCGCGTGCCCGCGCGTCGGCCGGAACGCCGGTGGCGTTCGCGCGTCCAAGTGCTAAAGTGTCTGCTGGCAACCCTTAGCACCGTCTTTGCACCACCTATTATGCTTTCTCAACAGGAACTGAAACAGCAGGCGGCCGACGCGGCGCTTGCCTTCGTCGCCGAAGTGGCGGCGCCCGACGTGGTCATCGGAGTCGGCACGGGGTCGACGGCCGACCTGTTCATCGACGGACTGGCCGCCTACAAGGGGCGCATCCGCGGCACGGTCGCCAGTTCCGATCGCAGCGCGGCGCGCCTGGCCGGCCACGGGCTGCCGGTATTCGACCTGAACGACGTGGCGTTCATGCCCATCTACGTCGACGGCGCGGACGAGATCGACGACCACCTGCACATGATCAAGGGCGGCGGCGGCGCGCTGACCCGCGAGAAGATCGTCGCCTCGGTGGCCGAGCGCTTCATCTGCATCGCCGACGAGTCCAAGCTGGTCGGGCAACTGGGGGCCTTTCCGCTTCCGGTCGAGGTGATACCTATGGCCCGCGAGGCGGTAGCCCGGGCGCTGCGCCTGCTGGGCGGGCAGCCCCGGCTGCGCGAAGGGTTCGTCACCGACAACGGCAACGTCATCCTGGACGTGCACGGCATGCAGATCGCCGAGGCCCAGGGCATGGAAAAGGTGATCAACGACCTGCCTGGCGTGGTGACCTGCGGCCTGTTCGCGCTGCGCGGCGCGGACGTGGCCCTGCTGGCCACGCAGTCCGGCGTGCGCCGGCTGGACAAGCCGCGCCACGCCTAGCCTACATTGACCGCGTGGCCGACTTCGGAGACATATTCCTGTCACATGACGTTCATAAACTGCGCGGTGCATTGCCCATGCGGCCGGGGCACAAACGGCCAGGCCCATTGTTCTTCCGCTGGGAGCCGGCATGACTGAACATACCCACAAACAATACGACGCCGAACTCGAGGAGGTCCGGTCGCGCTTCCTGCAGATGGGAGGCCTGGTCGAATCCCAGATCACCGGCGCCATCGATGGCCTGGCCAACGGCGATCTCGCCGCGCTGGAGCGCGTGATCGTGCGCGATACCGAGGTCAACCGCTTCGAGGTGGACCTGGACGAGGCGTGCAGCCACATCCTGGCCCGCCGCCAGCCCACCGCGGGCGACCTGCGCATGATCATCACGGTCATCAAGATGATCACCGACATGGAGCGCGCCGGCGACGAGGCCGAGAAGATCGCCCGCATGGCCAAGCTCATCCACGAGGCCGGCCGCGTCAACATGCCCGCCGTCGAGCTCTGGCACATGGCCAACACCGTCGTCACGATGCTGCGCAAGGCCCTGGACGCCTTCGCCCGCCTGGACGCCCAGGCCGCGGCCCAGGTCGTCCGCCAGGACAAGTCGGTGGACTCGGAGTGGCAGGGGGTGATCCGCCAGTTGATCACCTACATGATCGAAGACCCGCGCAAGATCTCGCGTTCCATCGAACTGCTGTTCATCGCCAAGGCGCTCGAGCGCATCGGCGACCACGCCAAGAACATGTGCGAGCTCGTGGTCTACATGGTCAAGGGCCGCGACGTGCGCCACACGGGCGTGGACAACGTCGAGCGGGAAGCCGCGGCGGGGTAGTGGACCCCCCCTACGCCCTTCGGGCGCCCCCCAGGGGGCGATTCGGGTGGACCGGCGGAGCCGGATCCACCGCATCCTGGGGTAACAACGGGCTGGCGGGGACTGGCGATACTGCCTGGCAGCTGGTTCGGTTGAAAATGAAAACGGCCTTGCGTACAAGCAAGGCCGTCTTTCTTCCGTGAGCGTCCCCAGACCCAGGGCGCAGCGGATCCGGCTTTGCCGGTCCGCCAGCGCCGCCCCCTGGGGGGCGCCCGAAGGGCGTAGGGGGGGGCCTAGTACGGGGGGGCTTAATTCGGCGGGACGTAGCCTTGTGCTTCGACGTTGCCGTCTTCGAATAGATAGCGCTGCATCTGCTGTTGCAGGTACTTGCGGGCGCGGGCGTCGGCGAGGTTCAGGCGGTTTTCGTTGACGAGGCGGGTCTGGGTCTGGACCCATTCCTGCCAGGCCTGCTTGGAAATGTTCTGCCAGATCTTGGTGCCGAGTTCGCCCGGGTAGGGAGGGAAGTCCAGACCTTCGGCTTCTTTCTTGAGCTTGACGCAATAAATCATGCGAGCCATGTGACCACCTGTTCCGCGATAGTTTGCAATGGCCCTATTGTAGCGGCCGCGCCATGTCCTTACCTGGCCGGACGGCGCAGGGCATCGATGCGGAGCTGGTAGATGCGGCGCTTGTTGTCGCGGCTGCGGCGCACGTGTTCGCGCATCAGGTTTTCGGCGCGTGCGCCTTCGCCCAGTTCGATGGCCGCGACGATGTCGTCGTGGTCCTGCTGGGCGCGATGGATGTAGGCGTATTCGGGTTGCGGCATGGTGTCGTCCAGGCCCAGGCCCAGCACGGCCGCGCCCACCAGCGGGATCTGCGAGACGTGCGCCAGCGCGCTGGCCAGCGGCGGGTTGCCCGCGGCCTGGATCAGCACGGCATGGAATTTCTCGTTCATGGCGGACCAGCGAGGCGTTTCCACGCGATAGCCGTTGCCGGCCGCATCCTCGAGCAGGCTCCAGCCTTCCTCCACGCAATCGCGCAGGGCCTGCGTCACCTCCGGCCGCGCGCCTTGCTCGGCCACCAGCCGCGCCGCCATGCCTTCCAGCGTGCCGCGTACGTCCAGGGCGTTGGCAAGGTCGTCCAGGTCCACCGCCTTGACCCGGAAGCCACGGGTCGGTAGCCGCTCCAGCAGGCCTTCCTTGACCAGTTCCTCGAACGCGAGGCGGATGGGCGTGCGCGAGACGCCCAGGTCCGCCGCGAGCTGCAGTTCGACCAGCCGTTCGCCGGGCGGATAGGTGCCGGACATGATGCGTCGGCGCAGTTCGCCTGCGACGGTGTGTATTTGAGTGGCCATCTGCCGGGGACGAGCGTCGTAGTCCTTGGTGCGGGGGATAGTAACCGCTATGTCGGGATCATACTGATTTGCATGCAAAATTAGATTGATATTGAATAAAAAAGAAAATTACCCAATAATTTGCATGCAATTTAATTATAGATCTAAGAAAGAGGAAGCCATGATCCCATCTTCCGCCTTCGTGGGCCTGCCGCCTGCGCTGGCCGACTCCGTCGTGCAGACCAAGCACTTCTTCCAGGCGCTGGACAACTTCGCCAAGGTGTTCGCCATCCGGCCGGGCGAGCGCGTGTTGATGCTGACCGATCAATTGCTCGATACCCGGGTGGTCGATGCGGTGGTGGGGCTGGCCAAGGCGCGCGGCGCGCAGGTGCGCGTCTATACCGAACCCAATTCGCGCGTGACCGAGGTGCCGGAGCCCGTGAAAGGCCTGCTCGAGCAGGCGGACTTCGTGGTGTCCACCTGGTTCTGTTCGATCGAGGACCCGTTCTGCATCGCGATGCGCAAGCAGGGGCAGCGCTGGGTGAAGATCACCTACTTCCGCAATCTCGACCTGCTGCACACGCCGCAGGCGCGCTTTCCGAGCGAGATCGTGGGGGCGCTGTGCCGGGCCACGGCCGGCCGCTATCCCAAGGGAGAGGATTTCGACCTGCATTTCACCGACGCGCGCGGGACCGATTTCCGCATCGGCTTCACGCCGGAAACGCGCGACACGATGCTGTCGTCCAATCGTTGGCGCGGCGTGACGACGGCCGAGGAGCCCGGCTGCTACGTGCACTACCTGCCGACCCACGGTCCCAACCTCTGGGACCGGACGGCGGTGCGCAACGACCACGCCGTCAAGACACCGATGTCGGGCGTGATCTACCCGCAGTGGGCAGTGGGCTTCGCCCGGCCTTTCGAAGAACGGATCGCCGTGCGTTTCGAAGGCGAATACGTCAGCGCGGTCGAGGGCAATTCAGAGGAGGCGAAGATCCTGCGCGACATGCTGGTGGGCGGCCGCATGATCGAAGGCGGCGGCTGCGGCTTCAATCCCAAGGCGCCGCGCCACACCATCTATCCCGCCGGTTCGAACGCCCCGGGGGCGCTGCATTTCGGCATCGACCTGGCCAAGCCGAACGACTACATCCGCCGCGTGCTGCCCGACTGGGAAGAGCCGCCCGTGCACATGGACCTGGTGTGCCTGGACGCCACCGTCACGGCAGGGCGCAACACCCTGATCGACCAGGGTTTCCTGTGCGCGCTGCGCGATCCCGAGGTGGTCGCGATTGCCGCCCGCTACGGCGACCCGGTCGAGCTGCTGGAAGCCGGGGTGGATTGACCGGGACAGGTTCACAGACAAGACAAGGAGACAAGCATGCATGTGAAAAAGAACGGGAAGCCGGCCCGCATCCTCGGCACCCTGGCCCTGCTGGCCGCGATGGCGTCGGGTGCCGCCGCGGCCGGCGCCGCCGAGTGGCCCCAGCGTCCGCTGACCATGATCGTCCCTTTCGTCGCGGGCGGCGGCGGCGACACGCTGGCCAGGCTGTATGCGCGTGAAATGGAAAAGCAATTGCGCCAGCCCATCATCATCGACAACCGGGCTGGGGCTGGGGGCAACATCGGCACCGCCGCCGGCGCCCGCGCCGCCCCGGACGGACAGACGGTGGTGTTCGGCACGAACGGCACGATGGCGACCAACCACTGGTTGTACAAGGCGGTGGGCTACGCGCCGGACGATTTCGAGCCGGTCGCGCGTTTTTCGGTCATCTCGATGGTGATGTTCGTCAGTCCCGACTCGCCGTTCAATTCCGCGCAGGAACTGATCGGCTATGCGAAGAAGCACCCGGGCGAACTGACCTGCGCCTCGGCCGGCAACGGCACGGCGTCGCACATGGCCTGTGGCCTGCTCCAGCAGATGGCGAAGATCGACCTTACGCACGTGCCCTACAAGGGCGGCGCGCCGGCCTCGACCGACGTACGGTCGGGCCGCGTGTCCTTCATGATCGACGTCGCGCCCTATCTCGTGCCGCTGGCCAAGAGCAAGCAGATCAAGGTGCTGGCCGTTTCCACGCCGCAGCGCATTCCCACGCTGCCGGACGCGCCCACGCTGTCCGAAAGCGGGGTGCCGGGGTATGAGCTGTTTGCCTGGGACGGTCTGTTCGTGCCCAAGGGAACGCCGCCCGAGCGGCTGGATCGCCTGCACCAGGCGGTGAACGCCGTGCTGAGCGATCCGGCGTTCGAGCGTTCCATGGAAGAGCGTGGTTCGATCAATTCGCCGATGAGCCGCCGCGAGTTCGCCGATTTCGTCCACAAGGAGTATCGGCGCCAGGGCGAGATCGCGAAGATGATAGGCGTGCAGGTGGATTGAGCGTTGCGCGGCCGGCCGGGCATGGCGCCCGGCCGGTGCGCGGGATGGCGGCGCGGACGCGCCGCCCGGGACCGGGCTATTGCGCGGTACCGCCGGAGCGGGTTTCCTGCGCCGGCAGCACGACGAAGTCGCCCTGGTCGGGCGCGGACTGCTTGCGGTTCCGGGTGGCCGCCTGGCCGGCGTCCAGGCGCACCGAGAAGGCACTGTGCCGTCCGTTGGCCGTGACGTAGACGTTCAGGTAGTGCACCCCGGTGCCCAACACCGTGACGGGCACCTCGACGACGGCGCGCCGCTGGGCATCCAGCGGGACGACCGTGGGCGACGCCGCATCCACGCGCAGCGCGCCTTCGACGCCGTACTTCAGTTCCACCTGGGTCACCCCCGGCGATCCGCGCAGCGACAGACCAACGGAAGCGGGGCCCGTGGCCAGCGGCGCCGACGGCGCCCGGACCGAGACGGCGACGAGGTCGCCGGGCTTGCCTGGACGCGCCACGAAGGCGTTGGCGCCGGTGGCCGGAGCCGTCGCCGCGGGCGCTTGCCGGGCTTCATGGGCGCAGGCGGGAAGAATGGGAAGAGCGGCCGCCAGCAGGATGGCCAGGCGGGCGGCGGCGATGTTCAGAGGCGGGCGCATTACAGGGCTCCTGCGGAAGTACGTTCGAGACTCACCTGGTAGCAGACACGGGTGTTGGCGGGGACCGGGGCGGGGCCGGGGTCGGGGGCGGCGCTGTCCTCGTCGTCGTCGCCACCGTTGGTCAGCGCGGTATCCACCAGGAAGGCGGTGTAGGTGCCGGCTTCGAGCGTGCTTTCGACCGCGTCGTCGTCCTCCTGGATCTTCACACCCTGGCGGGACAGCCACAAGTGGGCCTTGGTTACCAAAGCCGGGGGCGAGACGAGGGTCGCGCTCAGCCGGTAGGTGCCCGCGCTGGGCACTTCGAGCCGCAGGAAGCGACCCTGGTCCAGCTTGTTGTATTCCCCGCCCAGCAGGTTGGATACGCATACCTGCTGCGTGGCCGCGGGGGCGCCGGCGGCGGGCGCATCGAAGCGGACATAGGGTTTGGCGACTTCCGGCGGCACGGTCGGAATCGTGTAGGACGCGGGGCCGCCCCAATCGTCCAGCTCGTCCAGCGTGGGCGTGCCGACCGAGGTCAGCAGCGCGTTCACCTTGCCGATCACGGTGCTGTCGGTGAGGTGTTTGGCCAGGGCGGTGCCGAACGGGAAGATGCTGGTGAAGGCCGGCGTGCGCTTCTGCTCGTTGCGGAGGATGGAGATCGTGGTCTCGAAGCCGCCGGGCTGCTGCGCGAGCTGGTAGATGAAGTACTGCATTGCCGATTCGTTGTACCAGGCGGCATCGTCGGGCGGAGCCGGCGGTGCGCTGACGTCGAGGTAGAAGCTGTCCTGCTGCTTCTTGCCCGAGGTGTCGACGTAGAAGGGATCGTTGCGCACGATGCCGGCCAGCCCGTTGCCCCAGCCTTCGCCCCAGGCCACGCGCATGTCGAGCTTGTCGCCGGCGCCGTGCGAGCCGCCCACGGAGTCCGAGCGCGAGATCCGGCCTTCGAAGTAGTGGCCCCATTCATGGACCAGCACGCCGGTGTCGTACTCGTCGGTGTCGACGTCTTCCTTGCCCAGGATGTAGAGGCCGGGAGCGGGGCCTTCGGAATTGAAGTGGCTGGTGCCGATGTCGCCGTTCTTCGGCTCGCCCTCGGCAGGCCCGTTGTTCTCGCTCCAGTAGATGTTCAGGTGGGGGAAGTTGATATCCGGCGCGATGGCCAGGAAGCGCTGCATGGCGCCGTAGGCCTGGTCCAGCACGGAGAAGGGCGCGGCCGCGCGGGCGCCGGCGTAGCTGCCCGCGGTGTTGCTGCCGCTCCAGCCCGACGCCGCGTGCAGGTCGAGGACCATGCTTTCCTGGGGCACGGACAGCGCCTTGCTTTCCATGGCATAGATGGGCGCGTTGGTGGGAACCGCCGTGTAGCCCGGCTTGGTGTTGTCGCGTATCGCCACGCTCCAGGCGCCTTCCTTGCTTTCGCGCAACAGGCGCGCCTGCACCCGGATCTTGACCTCGCGGCCCGGAGGCAGCACGAGGGAATACCTGCCCTGGGCGTCGGTCACGGTGCTGCCCAGGATCTCGGCTCCGCTGAAGGCTTCCACCACGGCGCCGCGCACCGGCAGCGCACGGGTCTTGGCGTAGTCCAGTCCCTGGGACTTGACCGCCGGCACGAAGTCGTAGGTGACCATGCCGGATACCTTGCCGGCCTCGGGAGCCGGCTTGGCGCCGCTGCCGCCACCGCAGGCGGCCAGCATGGCCGACAACAGCATCACGGCCACTGCCGCCCGGCCCCGGCGCATGCCATGATTGCCGGACCGGACCGAGGGCATGGTCGCTTGCCCCTTTTCGGCGAGTATTCTCATCGGTGTGATTCCCCCACGGGATGGATGTTTGGTTACACGATGATACACGGGGGATCGCAAGAAAGGCGCTACCCAGTCATGGGTATTTGCGGGAGGACGGGACATGCGCGAAGCCGCGCGGCGTTATCGCAATTTCGATGAGTTCTACGGGTTTTACCTGGGGGAACACGCGCATCCCGTATCCCGGCGCCTGCACGTCGCGGGTACGGGCCTGGCCCTGCTGCTGGTATTGCTGGCGGCCGGGCTGCGCCAGCCCTGGCTGCTCGTGGCCGCGCTGGCCTGCGGGTACGGCCTGGCCTGGACCGGGCATTTCTTCTTCGAGAAGAACCGCCCCGCCACGTTCACCCATCCCTGGTGGTCGCTGCGGGGCGATTTCCGGCTGCTGGCCGAGACGTTGGCCGGCCGCCGGAAGTGGTGAGGCGAGCCCCTTTGGGCGTGAACAGGTCCTAGGCCGCCAATTCGCGCTCGACGGCAAGGCCGAGCGCCAGCAGGGCTTCGTCGCGGCCGGTCGCCATCGCCAGGCTCATGCCGGCGGGCAGGCCGGCGCCGTCGGTGCCGCAGGGCAGGGCGAGCGTGGGCATGTCCAGATAGCTGCCTATCATGGTGTTGCGCAGCACGCGCGCATTGCATTGCGCGAACCAGGCCGGATCGGCCGCCAGCGCCGCGATGGGCGGGGCCGCCATGGGCACGGTGGGAAACAGCAGCGCCTCGCCGGGAGCGAGGGCCGTGGCCAAGGCCGACACCAGCAGCGGCCGGTTGTCGCGCAGGGCCTGCCGGCTTGGCGCCGGGATGGCCTGGCCCAGCCGCAGCCGCTGCACGATGCGGGCGTCGACCCGCGCGAGCGCCGCCGGATCGTCCAGCAGTTCGCGGTGTACGGCGGCCGCCTCGATGCCCACCAGCGTGCCGAACGTGGCGAACAGGTAATGGGTCAGGTCCAGCGCGGGGACCGACCGGCGTTCGACGGTGAAGCCGCGCCGGGACAGGCGCTCGGCCGCGGCCTCGAACGCGGCGGCCACGCCCGGTTCGAGCTCGCTCATGACGATGCCCGAGGGAATCACCAGCCGCGCGGCGGGGCGGTCGGCGCTCGTCCGCAGGACCGGCGCGCGGCCCAGCAGGGCATCGTCGATCAGGCAGGCATCGGCCACGGTCCGCACCAGGGGGCCGATGCTGTCGAGCGAAGGCGCCAGCGGAAAGACGTCGCGTTGATCGTAGCGGGCCGAACTGGGCTTCCAGCCGACCAGCCCGTTCAGGGCCGCCGGTACCCGGATCGAACCCGAGGTGTCGGTGCCCATGGCGCAGGGGACGACCTGGCGGGCAACGGCCACGGCCGATCCCGACGAGGAGCCGCCCGGGATGCGCGGGACCGAAGCGTCGTGCGGGTTGGGCGGCGTACCGAAATGCAGGTTGATGCCCAGTCCCGAGAAAGCGAATTCGCTCAGGTTGGTCTTGCCCACGCTGACCATGCCGGCGGCCGAGAGCGCGCGCACGGCGGGCGCATCGGCCGTGGCGGGCGCCGCCCGCCGGCGCGTGTCCGACGCGCAGGTGGTGACGGTGCCCGCCATGTCGAACAGGTCCTTCCAGGCCAGGGGCACGCCGTCCAGCGGCCCCAGGGGCCGGCCTTCGCGCCAGCGCGCCTGGCTGGCGCGGGCCTCTTCCATGGCGCGCTCTTCCAGCAGCGTGATGAAGACCGCGTCCATGCCGGGGCCGCGTGCCTGGTCCAGCGCCTGGCGCGCGACGTCCACCGGATCCAGGCTGCCCTGGGCGTAGCCCTGGGCCAGCGCGGCGATTCCCCGTGCGTCAGTCATGATGCTCCTTCGTGTTCCGGACATGTCCGGCCAGCCAGTTGGCGATGACGGCGGCCGCTTCGATCTCGTGGCCGGCGTACCAATGGTTGCCGCCCAGCACCGCGGACGAGAACGATAGCGCGGATGTCGCGTGGCTGCGCAGCAGTTCGATCGCGCCCCGGACTCCGGCGGTCCCGACGATCTCGCCTTCGGAACCGTACAGCGACAGGATCGGCGCCGTTATCGTCGAAAGATCCCGGAAGGCCTGCGGCGAGCGGCGATCGTGGAAGTCGAAGGTATCGGCGGGCCGGCCTTCCTCGAAGCGGTCCAGCAGGGTCTGCGCGGAAATGCGCTGCCGCAGCAGGCCCAGGACGCAGTCCTCTCCCATCAGCGTGCGGCCCTGGCCGGCGTCCACCCATTGCCGCGCCTGGGCCAGGAAGGCCGCGGCCTTTTCCTCGCCATGCAGGGCGAAGAAGGCGCCGCGCAGGTCGGCGGCCGAGGCCAGCACCAGCCCGCGCACGCGCGCGTCGCCGGTCGCCGCGGCATAGCGCAGGATTTTCGAGGCGCCCAGCGAATGGCCCATCAGGACGATGGGGCCGGCGTGCGACCTGGCCGCGAAGTCCATCCACGCGGCCAGGTCGGGAATGCAGTCGTCGAAATACTCGAACGCCGAGCCGGTCAGCCTGTAGACCGGTTCGGCGCCGACCCGCGACATGGCGATGTTCCCGTGGCCGCTGCATCCGATGGACAGCAGGTGGACGCCGGCCAGGTCGGGGCTTTGCAGGAAATCGAAGGTGAAACTGGTGTCGAAGTTGCCGCTCAGGCCGTGCAGGCTGATCAGCACGGGGGCGTCCGCCGCGGGGGCGGGCGCGAGGAATCCGGTCAGTTCGACCTGCTGGGTGGTGCGCACGCGCACCAGTCGGCCGCTGCGCGGCTCAGTCTTCATGGTCATGGGTACGTCTACTACGCGTTCAGCGCGCCATGTCGGGAAGGAACAGCACCAGGCTGGGGAAGGCGATCAGGAGGCCTATGCGCAGCAGGTCCACGATGATGAAGGGCGTGACACCCTTGTAGATGGTCCAGATGTCGGTGCGCTTGGACAGGCCCTTGATCACGAACACGTTCAGCCCGAAGGGCGGGGTGATGAGGCCCAGCTCCACGCACATGGTCACGATCACGCCGAACCAGATCGGATCGAAGCCCAGCTGCATCACGATGGGATAGACCAGGGGCACGATCAGGATGACCACTGCCAGGGCATCGATCAGGCAGCCCAGCACCAGCATGATGCCGATGATCACGAGCAGCGTGCCATAGCGGCCCAGGTTGGCGTCGATGAGCAGTTGCGCCGCCTTCTGCGGCGTCTCGGTCACGGCCAGGAAGTAGCCGAACAGCACGGCGCCCGCCATGATCAGCAGGATGGCCGCGCCCATGCGGACGCTTTCCGCCAGTGACGAGAACAGCGTCTTCCAGGACAGGCGCCGGCCCAGCGCGACGATGGCGATGGCGCCGGCGGCGCCCACGGCACCGGCCTCGGTGGGCGTGAACAGGCCGCCATAGATGCCGCCGATGACGAACAGGATGAGCAGCATGATGGGACCGAGCCGCGTCAGGCTGGACAGGCGTTCGCGCATCGCGGCCTGCTGGCCTGCCGGCGCATCCTGCGGGCGCACGGCCAGCCACACCTTGACCACCAGCATGTACATGGCGATGGCGATGATGCCCGGTATGACGCCGGCCATGAACAACAGGCCCACGCTTTGCTGGGTCAGCAAGCCGTAGACGGCCAGCGCGATCGAGGGCGGGATCAGCACGCCCAGCGTGCCGCCGGCCGCGATCACGCCGGTGGCCAGGCGTTCCGAATAGCCGTGCTTTTTCATCTCGGGCAGGGCGACCCGCGTCATGGTGGCGGCGGTGGCGGCCGACGAGCCGCAGATGGCGGCGAAGCCGCCGCACGAGGCCACGGTGGCCACGGCCAGGCCGCCGCGGAAGTTGCCCAGCCAGAGCTGCGCGGCGCGGAACAGTTCCCCGCTCATGCCCGAGGCCACGGCCACCGTGCCCATCAGGATGAACAGCGGCACCAGCCCCATGGTGTAGTCGGAGAAGGTGGAAATGACGGAGTGCGACAGCAGTTTGAAGGCGGGCTCGAAGCCGGTCATCAGGCCGAAGCCCAGGATGCCGGAGGCGCCCATGGCCAGGCCGATGGGGACGCGCAGCAGGCAGAGCAGCAGCAGGGAGCCGAAGCCGATGAGGATGGCGAGATTGGGGCCGATCATGGTGTGCGTCCGTTCAGACCGTGGCGTCCGGATGGCCGTCGTGGGCCTCCGGCTCGGGGGGAGCGATGACCTGCTGGAGCAGGATGAAGAAGCAGGCCAGGGTGCCGAGCCAGGCGGCGGTGTAGAAGCCCCAGACCGGCAGTTCCAGGTCCACGGTCAGCAGCCCCGCTTCGAAGACGTCGACGACCTTGGTGCCCAGGGCGTAGGAGAAGCCGCCGACGATGCACAGGCACAGCGCGGCGCCGATGCGGGTCAGTACGCGCTTGGCGCGCGGCCCCAGCGCGCTCCAGAAGATGTCGAGCTGGATGTGGTCGTCATGGCGGAAGGCCGCCGCGATGCCCCAGCACACCACCACGCTCAGGAGCAGGCGCGAGATCTCGTACTCGTCCGGAAGCGGGTAGGCGAAGAGGTAGCGCGTGGCCACCGATGCGGACGTGAGTATCGCCATGCACAGCAGCAGGACCGACGGCACGAACTCGAGGAAGGCAAGCAGACGTTGTTTCATGGCGATGCCCGTCGGACGGTCAGTAGGCGGCGTTGTATTTCTTCAGCGTGTCCTGCAGTTCGCCGAACACCTTGGCGCCGTCGACGCGGTTCTTCTTGACGCTGTTTTCCCATTCGCCGCGGACCTTGGCGGCCATGGCCTTCCATTCGCCGACCTTGGCGTCCGAGATCGTATAGACCGTGTGGCCCGGCTTCTTCAGCAGCGCGGCCCGGCCTTCCTGTTCCCAGTTGTACCAGGGCATGGGCAGGCGCTCGGCCCAGTCGGCGTTGCAGTGGTTGTCGATGACCTTCTTCTGGTCGGCCGACAGCTTGCCGTACGACGACTTGTTCATCAGGATCGCCGTGCCCAGCGAATAGAAGTTCATGTCGAGGTGATAGGTCAACGCGCGGTCCGCGCCCAGGGCCTGCAGCAGGTTCCAGGGGAACGAGATCGCGTCCACCACGCCGCGCTCGACGGCTTCGGCCGCGTCGGACGCCGACAGCTGGACGGGCGAGGCGCCGGACAGGCGGTAGAAGTTGGCCGCCATGACGTTCGGGGAACGGATCTTCAGGCCGGCCAGGTCGGTGGGGCTTTCGATGCGCTTCTTGGAATGGATGGTGCCGCCGCCGTCATAGAACATGGTGCAGACCTTGACGTCGGCCATCTCTTTCTTGGCGTAGGGCTGGTACCACTCGTACAGCGCCCGCGAACCCTTGGCGGTGTCGGACACCAGGAAGGGCATCTCGGCGGCGGTGACGATGGGGAAGCGGCCCGGCTCGATACCCACCAGGTAGAAGGCCAGGTCGGCGATGCCGTCGCGGGCCAGGTTGTAGTGGTCCTTGGCGGGGCCCAGTTGCTGCGCGGGGAATACCTGGATCGCGATGCTGCCGCCCGAGTCCTTTTCGATCGACTGCGCCCAGGGAACCAGCACGCCGTAGTGCAGGGGGTTGGTGGTGGGCAGGTTGTGCGACAGCCGCAGGCTGACTTTCTTGTCGGCGGCGTGGGCCGGACCGGCCAGGACGGCGGCTGCCATGGCGGCGGCCACGAGCGGCTTCAAAGCATGGTTCTTACGCATGGAGTTCCCCCTTGCACTGGGTCGATGAAAGGAAGCCGGCCCGGGTCCGGCAAAAAAAGTTCCGTTTTTCGGAACTAATCTATCGTTATATGGAACATAATGCAGGTTGGCACGTAATTTCGTCAAGGCGTTTTCATTGCGGGCAAAATTTCGCCTGGCTCACGTTGGGAGGAGATGTGGAAGAAGAGTCGTCGAAGAACCGGTTCCTGCTGGAACGGCAGATGCAGGTGATCGAACTGGTCGCGCGCCATCCCGCCGGGCTGGCGTTCGGCGAGATACAGGCGGCGCTGGACATGCCCAAGGGCACGCTGCACCGGATGCTGGCCGGTTTGTGCCGCGCCGGCTGCCTGGACGCCGAACCGCCGTTCGAGGCGGAGGCGGGCAACGCGCGCCGCACCTATCTCCTGGGCGGGCGCATGCGCCGGCTGCTGGGAACGGCGATTTCGCCCGACCAGATGGCGGCGGTCGCCCATACCGTGCTCTACGGCCTGGTCGAGCAGTTCCAGGAGACGGCTTTCCTGAGCATGCTGCGCGGCAATCGCATCGAGAGCATCGTCATGGCCACGCCGCCCAAGGACTGGCACGGCTACGTCAACCCGGGTCACGTCATGCCGCCCCATGCGGCGGCCTCGGCCAAGGCCATCCTGGCGTTTCGCGACGAACGGGAATGGGAGGCGCTGCTGGACGAGCCGCTGCCCGCGCTGACGGATCGCACGATCACTTCGCCGCAGCAGTTGCGGGACGAATTGCGGCGGGTTCGCAAGACCGGCATCGCCTATTGCCGGGAGGAGATCGACCGCGGGCTGGTGGCGGTGGCCGCGCCCATACCGCTTTCCCAGGTCGGCGTGATGTTCTCGGTGTCCATTGTCGGGCCTTCGCAGCGCATGCAGGGCTACGACGACGAGAAAATGAAGCGCGCCCTGCTCGATGCCGCCAGCAAGCTCGCGGCGATTTTTTCCAAACAGATGAACGCGGACCTCAAATGACCCGACCCACCATAGCCGTGATCGGACTGGGCGGGATTGCCCGCGGCCTGCTGGATGCCCTGGCCGGCGATGCCTGCGCCGACGTGCGCAATGTCGTCGTGCGCGCGGGCAAGGAAGGCGAGGCGGCGGCATCGTTGCCGCCTTCGATCGAACCGGTTGGCGACATCGCGTCGCTGGCAAGGGAAGTCGACCTGGTGATCGAGGCGGCGGGCCAGGGCGCCGTGGCGCAATACGGCGCCGACGTGCTGCGCAGCGGCCGGCATTTCGCGCTGGTCTCGGCCGGCGCGCTGGCCGACGACGGCCTGCTGCGGACGTTGAAGGAGGAAGCGGCCAGGACCGGCCGCCGGCTGCACCTGATCAGCGGCGCCATCGGCGGCCTGGACGCGCTGGCCACGGCCCGCGCCGCCGGCCCGGTCGAGGTCCGCTATACCGGTATCAAGCCGCCGCGCGCCTGGCTGGGCACCCCGGCGGAACAGGCCTGCGATCTACATGCCTTGGCCGGACCGGCCGTCGTGTTCGAAGGCAGCGCCCGCGAGGTGGCGCGGCGCTATCCGCGGAATGCCAACGTGGCGGCCACGGTCGCCCTCGCGGGAGCCGGGCTGGACGCCACCCGGGTCACGCTGGTCGCGGATCCCGCCGCCACGCGCAACAGCCACCGGATCGAGGCGCGCGGCGTGCTGGGCGAGTTCCGCTTCGATACGCAGGCCGAACCGTCCGCCGCCAATCCGAAGACCTCGGCCAGCACCGCCTGCAGCATCCTGGCCTACCTGAAGGGCGGCCCCAACGCGCTCGCGCTGCAAGGCTGAGGGCGGCTGGCCGTCCGCCTCGCGGGCCGCCAGCGCCTGGTTCGCGAACCGCGGATCAGGCCTCGCGGTAGAAGCAGAACTCGATTTCCACCGTGGCGTTCAGCGGCAGGGCCACGACGCCCATGGCGGTGCGCGCGGGCGGGGTCGTGCCTTCGGGGAAATAGCCTTCCCAGACGCGGTTGATCTCGGCGAACTGGTCGAAGCGGGTGGTGAAGATGCGCGCGATGACGAGCTGGTCCAGGGCCAGTCCGTATTCGGGCAGGGCGCCCAGCATGTTGCGCATGATCTTGTCCGTTTCCGCGGCGACGCCGCCGCTTTCCAGCTGGCCGCTCTGGGCATCGAGCGCGATCATGCCGGCCAGCTGGTAATAGGGGCCGGCCTGGATGCAGGGGGTGTAGCGGAAGCGTGGCTTGGGCAGCGTCTTGGCGTAGTGGGCTTGCAAGGGCATGGTGGCGGGCCTCGAAGGAAAGGCCCGTAGTCTACTCCGCGTAGGGCCGGCCGAGTTCGGGATGCGCGCGCAGATGGGCCTGCAGGGCGCCGCGCATGCCGCCGTTGCCGATCATGGCGCGTATCTCGGGTGCCAGCGGCGGGTAGCGGTGGACCTGGCCGGTGGCGCATCGCGTGACGGTGCCGTTGGCGTAGTCCACTTCGATCTCTTCCCCGTCGGACAGCACGTCCACGATGCCGCTGCAGGACGCGAGCGCGGGCACGGCCAGCGCCACCACGCCCTGGAAGGCGCGCACCGACATGGACTCGCACAGGATGCCCAGGCCCAGCGCCTTCATGGCGATGATGCCGGTGTTGTGCGCCTTGCCGGCCAGGAAGTTGCGGCCGGCGACGATCAGGTCGCCGGGACGGATGCGGCCGGCCAGGCCCGGATCGAGTTCGGCGAAGAGATGCGGGATCAGTTCGCCGGGATTGGCGTTGCGCGAGAGCACGATGTCGAACGCCATGACCGCGCCGTCGTGGGGAACGTCATGGCCCAGCACATGGGCGGTGCCGCGTTGTATCCAGTTCATCGATGGGAACTCCTCAATGCGCCGGGCGCGGATCGGCGATCCGGCCGGCGATGGCGGACGCCGCCACGGTAAGCGGGCTGCCCAGGTAGCAATAGGCGTCCTTCGCGCCCATGCGGCCCTGGCCATTGGTGGCTGCGGTCGAGATCGATACTTCCCCGGAAGCCAGGGGACCGCCGGCGCCGCCGGCACAGGGGCCGCAGCCGGGGGGGAGCAGGATGGCCCCGGCGTCCAGGAAGCGTTGGGTCAGGCCGTCGCGCGCCATGCGCTTGGCCGTTTCGACGGTGCCCGGCACGACGATGAAGCGCACCCCGTTCGCCACCCGGTGGCCGGCAAGCACCTCGGCGGCGGCCTGGAAGTCCTCGTACATGCCCGATCCGCAGGATCCCAGGTAGGCCTGATCGATCGCGACACCCACGGTATCCCCGACCGGGACCGCTCGATCGGGCGAGCCCGGCAGCGCCACCTGCGGCGCCAGGCGCGAGACGTCCAGCGCGAGCGTATGTTCGAAGCGGGCGTCGGCATCGCTTTCCAGCCAGCTGCCGTCGCGGGGCGCGCCCAGCGGCGACATGGGCGGAAACACGATGTTGAGCACGCCGATCTCGGTCAAGGTATTGCACAGCGCGACCCGTCCCGACAGCGGCAAGCGATCGCAGTACGAACCGCCGAACTCCACCACGCGATAGTCGAATTCGACACCCAGTTCTCCCGAGGCCAGCCGATGGGCCAGCCAGAAACCGACGTCGCGGGGATGCACGCCGGGCGGCGGCTGGCCTTCCAGCGTGACGCGCAGCGTGTGCGGCACGACGGTCCAGGTCGTGCCCGTGGCCAGCACCGATACCACGTTGGGCCCGGCGCGCATCGCGAATGCGCCGATGGCGCCGAAGTTCGTGCAGTGCATGTCGTAGGCGAAGAGGAACATGCCGGGCCTGACCAGGCCGTTTTCCATGGGAAAGAGGTGGCCGTGCCCGCCCTGGCCGGCATCGTGGAAGTGGCCGATGCGCCATTCCCCGGCAATGCGCCGATTGGAGCGACCGCGCAGGATCGAGGCCGGAGTGGTGTAGACGACCTGGTGGTCGGTGACGAAGACCACCCGCTCCGGATGCGTGACGCGGCGATAGCCGATGTCGTGCAACTGCTTGTAGGCGGTTTCGACATAGCCATCGTGCAGGATGACCAGTTCCGGCTCGGGCAGCACGATGTCGCCCGGCCGGACCGAAGTCTTGCCGCTGGCGCGGGCCAGCATCTTTTCAACGAGAGTCATGCCCATGTGGGAGCTTCCATGCTTGGGGCCGGTCACGGACGGCCGCTGACGGCCTGCGCGTACGGGATACCGGCCCGAACCCGCGCATCGGCATCGCGTTCGAAGGCCAGGCGGGCGGCCAGGCGTTCGGCGAAGATATCGAAATATTGCTGCCCGATGACGACGACACCGTCATCATCGGCGCAGACGAGATCGCCCGGGCGCACGATCTGGCCGCCGATCGCCACGGGGACCTGGAGTTCGGCCGTTCCGTCCTTGCGGCTGCTGCGCACGGTGCCGCCGCGTGCGAACACCGGGAATCGCAATGCCCGGATCTCGGCCAGGTCGCGCACGCGGCCGTTGGTGACGCAGCCGGCGATGCCCCGCATCTGCGCGGCCAGCGAACCGGTGCCGCCGAGCGCGCAAGTATCCGGATCGCCGCCGGTGTCGATGACCAGTACGGAACCGGGCGGAGCCAGGTCGAGCGCCTGGTTCGCCGATCCGCTGCGGTGCGGTGGTGCGCTCACGGTGTATGCCGGGCCGATGCAGACCGTGCCCGGCACTTGCGTGCCGATGACCGGGTCCAGGTCGCCGCGGCGGCCCAGGGCTTCATAGGCCGCGGCCGCGGAGGCGCCGGCCAGCAGGCTCGCGAGTTGTTCCACGCTCATTCCCATGGCCTTCCTCAGTCGAGTTGGATCTTCACTTCCTTGGCGACGCGCGCCCACTTGCCTCGCTCCGCATCGATGAAGCGGGCGAACTGCTCGGGCGTGTTGGCCATGGGCAGGAGCCCCTGTCCGCGCAATTGGCGCACCACGCCCGGCTCGGCAAGAATGGCCGCGATGGCCGTGTGCAGCGTGTCGATGATGGCGACAGGCGTGCCCGCGGGCGCCATGAAGCCGTTCCAGTCGAACATCTCGTAGCCCGGCAGCGTCTCGGCCACCACGGGCGTGTCGGGGAATTCCGCCACCCGTTGGTCGCTGGTGAGCGCCAGCGCCCGCAGCTTGCCGGCCTTGACCATGGGCCAGGCCGGAGGCTGTCCGCCGAACGTTAGGGTGACGGCGCCGCTGGCGACGCCGGTCAGGGCTTCGGGCGCCGTCTTGAACGGCACGTGGGTGATGGAGATGCCCGCGAGTGCCTTGAAATATTCCCCCGACATGTGCGAGGCGGTGCCGTTGCCGGCCGATGAGAACGTCAGCTTGCCGGGGTCGGCCTTGGCGGCGGCGATGACGTCGGCGATCGACTTGTAGGGCGACTCGGCGGAAACGACGACCAGCAGGGGCGTGCGGGCCGACAGCATGATGGGCGCGAAGTCCTTGACCGGGTCGTAAGGCAGCTTGCTGTAGACGTTCGGATTGATGGTGAGCGTGCCGATGTGGCCCACCGTCAGCGTGTAGCCGTCCGCGGGGGCCCGGGCGGCGGCGCCCAGGCCTATGGTCCCGCCGGCGCCGGCGCGGTTCTCGACCACGAATGGCTGCCCGAGGCGCTCGCCCAGGTGTTGCGCGACGAGGCGCGTGATGGTGTCGGGCGACGAGCCGGCGCCATGCGGAACGATGATGCGCACGGGGCGGGTCGGATAGGACTGGGCGCTGGCGCCCTGGGGGGCGCAAGCGATGGCGGCGGCCAGGGCCAGCGCCGTGGCCAGGAGCCGGGAGTGCAGCGGCATGGTGTGTCTCCTCGAGGGTTGCAAGGCTGGTTTGCCTTTTTGTATGACAAATTTTGTTATTGTTGGCGAAAATATGCCATGAAACGGGCGTTATTTTCAATAATGTAAGACAATTTAGGTGGATGGCGAGAAAAAAGCCCGGTGCGATAGGCTTGCCTTTGCGTCGCTACAATGCAGATTCCTGCCGCGACCGATCCATGGACCAAAAAATCGTTGCCTTGAACGAGACCGCCGTGCCGGCCGGCGATCCGGCCCGGCAGCAACTGGCCGACCGCCTGCGCGATGCCATCACCGAAGGGGTCTATCTCCCGGGCGACAAGCTGACCGAACGGGAGCTGTGTGAACGTTTTGCCGCCAGCCGCCCATCGATGCGCGAAGCCATCCGGCAACTCGACGGCGAAGGCTTGCTGGAAGTGGCGCCGCATCGCGGGCCTGCCGTGCGGGCGATCGACGAAGCGCAATTCCACGAGCTGCACGAAGTGCGGGTGGCCCTGCAGAAACTGGCGGCGGCATGTTTCGCGACGCGCGGCACGCCCGAGCAGATGGACGCCTTCGCCGTGCGCATCGACGAGTTCGAGCAGGCATTGGTTTCGCGCGACGTGCCGCGCATACGCGCGACCAAGCATCAATTGTTCGAAGCCTTCGTCGCGGGAGCCAGGAACGAACCGCTCGCGGCCTTCATTCGCAAGATCAATGCACGCCTGGGTTTCCTGTGGGCGTCATCGATGAATCATCCGAACCGGCCGGCGGAAAGCGTGGATGAGTTCCACCGTCTTCTGGACGCGATACGCGAACGCGACCCCGAAGCCGCGCAGGCGGCCATCGTGCTTCAGAACCAGCGTGCCCGCGCGGTTGGATTGCATGCGCTCGAGCTGTTCCAGAAGCGTCGCCGCGCATCATCGTGACCGCTGGCGCAGCGGCGCCAGCAGCGGCGACAGCCCGTTGTGATCGATTTCGTGCATCAGCGCCAGCAGGCGCCCCAGTTCGCCGGGCGGGAATCCCTTGCGGGCGAACCAGGCCAGGTAGGGACCGGGCAGGTCGGCGATCAGCCTGTCCTTGTACTTGCCGTAGGGCATGGCGACCGTTACCAGGCGTTGCAGATCTTCGGGGTTCATGAATGAGAGGGGGGGTGTCCTGGTGGACCACGCCCGCATTGTGCACGAAGCGCGGGCTCTGTGACATGCGCCGCCATGGCGGATAAGTATTTGACATTTAAAGATTATCGGGATCACACTGGCGCCTTCCGACGACGAGGGAGGGCGGGCCATGGAAGCGATGGTTGGCGGGACTTGGGGACGGGGCGTGGTCGTGGCGGCGGCGGTGGGGCTGCTGGCCGCATGCGCGGCACGCGGACCGGGCGGCGCAGCGCCGGCGGAGGCCGCGGATGCGGTCTTCGTCAACGGCAAGGTCGCCACGGTGGATGCCGGCTCTTCCATTGTCCAGGCTTTCGCCGTGCGCCAAGGGCGATTCGTCGCGGTGGGGGCGAACGAGCGCATCATGGCCTACGCGGGGCCCGCCACGCAGGTGATCGACCTGCGCGGCCGCACGGTCGTTCCGGGCCTGGCGGATTCCCATCTGCACGCCGTGGGCGGCGGTCCCGGCATCGATCTGTCCGCCACGCGTTCGATCGCCGAGCTGTGCGCCAAGGTGGCCGAGGCGGCCAAGGGCGCCAAGCCGGGCGAGGTGCTGGTGTCCAACAGCGACTGGCACGAAGCGCAACTCAAGGAGCAGCGCCTGCCTACCGCGGACGAGCTGGAGGCAGCGGCGCCCGGCGTGCCGGTGATCCTGGTGCGCGGCGGCCACAGCTATTTCCTCAACAACACGGCGCTGGCCAGGTACGGCATCACGCCCGCGACCCCGGTGCCGCCGGGCGGCGCGATTCCGCGCAACGCCGCCGGGCGGCTGACCGGCGAGCTGACCGATACGGCCAAGCGTCTCGCGCCGCTGCCGCCTCCGCCGCCGATGACGCTGGCCGTGCTCGAGGCACAGCAGAAGAAGCTGAACGAATACGGCCTGACCAGCATACGGATACCGGGCACGAACGTGGCGGCGTATCGCCAGTTCCAGCAACTGCGCGACAGCGGCAAGGCCACGGTCCGCTACAGCATTCTGTTCCGCCCGAAGGACCTGGCCGATTTCCGGTCCAGTATCGTCGGGGCCGGCATCCGGCAGGGGGAAGGCGACGAGTGGGTCAAGGTCTGGGGCATCAAGATCAGCGTGGACGGCGGATTCGAGGGCGGCTACATGACCCGGCCCTACGAAGGGGAGATGGGCAAGGGTGGCACCTACTACGGCTTGCAGACCATTCCGCAGGCGACGTTCAACGAATACGTGGCCGGCATCAACCAGGCCGGCTGGCGCGTGGCGGTGCACGCGGTGGGCGATGCCGCCGTGGACGAGGTGCTGCAAGGCTACGAACGGGCCCATGTCCAGCGCGACATCCGCGCGCAGGGCTGGACCATCGAGCACGCCTTCATCACCCGCCCCGACCAGTATCCGCGCATCCGGGCGATGAATCTCAGGATGTCGGTGCAGGACCATCTCTATCTGGCCGCGCCCGTGCTCAGGCGGTATTGGGGCATGGACCGCGCCTCGCAGGTCACGCCGCTCAAGACCTACATGGAGCAGGGCTTCATGCTGGCGGGTGGCACCGATTCGCCGGTGATTCCGGTCAATCCGTTCTGGGCCATGTACCACTTCCTGACGCGGGACACGATCTCCGACGGCGTCTACGGCGCCGACCAGGCCGTGCCTTCGCGCGACGCCGTGCTCAGGCTGATGACGATCAACAACGCGCGCCTGACCGACGAACAGGACATCAAGGGGTCGATCGAACCCGGCAAGCTGGCCGACTTCGTCGTGCTGTCGGCCGACTATCTCAGCATCCCGGCGGCCGAGGTGCAGCGGTTGAAGGCGCTGGCGACCTACGTGGGCGGCAGGCAGGTGTACCGGGCCGAGTCGTTCTGAAGCGGGGTGATCACGGTTTCAGGACCACCTTCACGCAGCCGTCCTCCTTGTCGCGGAAGATCTCGTACATGTCCGGCCCGTCCTCCAGCGCCTCGCTGTGGGTGATGACGAAAGAGGGGTCGATCCGGCCCTCGGCGATGAGTTCGAGCAGGGCCTGGCTCCAGCGCTGGACGTGGGTCTGGCCCATGCGCCAGGTCAGTCCCTTGTTCATCGAGGCGCCGAACGGAATCTTGTCGATCAGCCCGCCGTAGACGCCGGGAATGGACAGCACGCCGGCCGGGCGGCAGACGTAGATCATTTCCCGCAGCACGTGGGGGCGGTCGCTTTCCAGCATCACCGCCTGCTTGGCCCGGTCGTACATGGCGTCCAGCGACCGGGCGGCGTGCGATTCCAGGCCCACCGCGTCTATGCACTTCTCCGGCCCCTTGCCGCCGGTCAGGTCGCGCAGGCGTTCGACCACGCTTTCCTGGTCGAAGTCGATGGGGATGGCGCCGGCCTGGGCCACCATGGCCAGGCGCTCGGGCACGTGATCGATGACCACCACCTGGCGGGCGCCTTGCAGCTGGGCGCTGCGCATGGCCATCAGTCCCACCGGGCCGGCTCCCCAGATGGCGACCGTGTCGGTGGGCTGGATGTCGCACTGGGCCGCCGCCTGCCAGCCGGTGGGAAGAATGTCGCCCAGGAACAGCACCTGTTCGTCCGGCAGGCCGGCGGGCACCTTGATGTGGGTGGAATCGGCGTGCGGCACGCGCACGTATTCGGCCTGCCCGCCGGCGTAGCCGCCCGTCAGGTGGGTGTAGCCGAACAGGCCCGCCGTGGAATGGCCGAAGGCCTTGTCGGCCAGCTCCTTGTTGCGATTGGTTCGTTCACACACCGAATAGTTGCCGCGCCGGCATTGCTCGCAGGCGCCGCAGGCAATGGTGAAGGGCACGACCACGCGATCGCCCACCTTCAGGTCGTGTGTGTCCGGTCCCGCCTCGACCACTTCGCCCATGAACTCGTGTCCCATGATGTCGCCGGATTTCATGCCGGGGATGAAGCCGTCGAACAAGTGCAGGTCGGAGCCGCAGATGGCGCAGGCGGAGACCTTGACGATGGCATCGCCCGGTTGCTCGATGCGGGGATCGGGCACGGTCTCGTACCGGATGTCCTTCTTGCCATGCCAGCACAGTGCTTTCATGACGTTCTCCTTCGTCATACGCGCCGGTTGCGCGGGCCTGGGCACGCAGCAAGCGCCGTGCCGCGCGCGTCGCGCACTAAAATCCACGCATGAGCAGCCATTTCCGCGTCCGCCGCATCGATATCGTCGTCTATCCCGGGTTCAAGTCGCTGGAGGCCATCGGTCCGCTGTGCGTGTTCGACTACGCCAACGTGCACCTGCGCAAGCGCGACCTGCCGCCGGCCTATCAGGTCGAGATCGCCGCGCCGCAACCGGGGGCGGTGCAGTCGGACACGCTGATGTCGCTGCACGCCGGCAAGGGACTGGACAGCCGCGATCTGCCCGATACCGCCATCCTGGTGGGGGCGCGCAACATCCAGGAAGCCATGCGGCATTCGTCGGCCATCGTCGACTGGGCGGCGGCGGTCGCGCCCCGCATCGCGCGGTTGGCCGCCCTGTGCTCGGGCAGTTTCTTTCTTGCTGAAGCAGGCCTGCTGGACGGCCGGCGCGCCACCACGCACTGGAGCGTGTCGCGCCTGCTCCAGCAGCGCTATCCGCGTATCGACGTACAGGCCGATGCGATCTATATCCGGCAGGGCAACATCTGGACCTCTGCCGGCGTCACGGCCGGCATAGACCTGGCGCTGGCCCTGGTGGAAGAGGATTGCGGCCGCGATCTCGCCCTGGAGGTCGCGCGCGACATGGTGGTCTACCTGAAGCGCCCGGGCGGGCAATCGCAGTTCAGCATGCACCTGGATAGCCAGACCACCAGCCATCCGGGCATACGCAAGACCCAGGACTGGATCCTGTCCAACCTGCACCAGCCGCTGGCCGTGCCGGAACTGGCCGCTCATGCGGCCATGAGCGTGCGCAATTTCACGCGCGTGTTCGTGCGCGAGACCGGCACCACGCCGCAGGCCTTCGTCGAGACGGCCAGGGTGGACCTGGTACGCCGGCTGCTCGAGGACGCGGCCCTGCCGCTCAAGACCGTGGCCGCGCGGGCCGGCTTCGGCTCGGATGCCCAGTTGCGCAAGGTGTTCCAGCGCCACCTGGGCGTGACGCCCCGCGCCTATCGCGAGCGTTTCGCCAGCGCGGGCGGCAGCAGGGGCGACTAGGCCTCGATCGGCAACCCGGTGAAGTTCTCCGAGAAGGCCCGCCGGCCCGGTTCGGATCCCGTCATGTAGTCCAGGTCGGCCCGCTGCAGGCGCCGGGCGAAGTCGCTCTGCCCCGGAAAGCTGTGCACCATGGTGCACAGGCCCGCCGAGAAGCGATGCACCAGCCACATGCGCCGCAGGCAGGTTTCCGAATAGCTGTCCAGGAGCCGGGCCGAACCTTGCCGGTAATACTCGACCAAGGCGCGGCCCAGTACCCGGATGTCGGCCACGGCGGAGTTCAGCCCCTTGGCGCCGGTGGGCGGAACGATGTGCGCCGCGTCGCCGGCCAGGAACAGGGCGCCGTGGCGCAGCGGCTCGACCTGGAAACTGCGCATGGCGGTCACGCCCTTTTGCACGATGGGGCCTTCGATCAGCGGCGGCATGCCGGGAACGTCCAGGCGTTCGTGCAGCGCGCTCCAGATGCGGTCGTCGGACCAGTTGTCCGGGTCGTCGTCCGGTTCGCATTGCAGGTAGAGGCGGCTGCGCGTGGGAGAGCGGAAGCTCAGCATGGCGAAGCCGGTCTCGTGGCAGCCCCAGGTCACGTCCGGCGCGGCCGGCGGAACCTCGGCCAGGATGCCCAGCCAGCCGAAGGGGTAGACGCGGTCGTAGGTCTTCATCACCGAGGCGGGAATGGCGTCGCGGCAGATGCCGTGAAAGCCGTCGCAGCCGGCGATGAAGTCGCAGCGCACCGGCCTGCCTTCGGGGCCGGCCAGGATCGTGGGGGCGGGGCCTTCCAGGCCCCGGACGGCGGTGACCGGGGTGTCGAAGCGCAGGTCGCCGCCGGCGGCCAGCCGCGCCTCGATCAGGTCGTGGACCACCTCGTGCTGCGGATAGACCATGACCGTGCGGCCGATTTCCCGGGCGAAGTCGATGCGGTGGGAGGCCTGGGCGTAGCGGAAGTCCAGGCTGGTCTGCGGCATGCCCAGGCGCCGCATGCGCTCGCCCAGTCCGACCTGCGCCAAGAGGTCGACGGTTCCTTGTTCCAGCACGCCGGCCCGCAGGCGCCCCTGCACGTGCTCGCGGCTGCGGTTGTCGAACACGATGGACTCGATGCCTTCCCGATGCAACAGGTGGGAGAGCAGGAGTCCTGCGGGGCCGGCGCCGACGATGCCGACCTGGGTGCGTTCGATCATGCCGGCTCCTCGAGGGTGATCAGTCCCATGCCGGTGGTCATGGGAGCGTAGTAGTTGCGATGCACGCGCCGCGCCTGGTTCGACAGCGCGCCGCGCATGACCAGCCACATGATCAGCTCGATGCCTTCGGCGCCATGGCGTTCCATCAGCGTCTGGTGGGTCAGCTCGCACAGGCTGCCGGGGTCGTGTTCGATCCGGTCCAGGAAGTCCTGGTCCCAGTCCTTGTCCATCCTGCCGAAGTGCGGGCCCGTCAATTGATGGGACATGCCGCCGGTGCCCAGGATGACGACGCGCAGGTCGCCGGGATAGGACTCCACGGCCCGCCGTATGGCCTGTCCGAGCCGGTAGCATCGGCGCGCGGTGGGTAGCGGATGCTGCAGGACATTGACGGCCAGCGGCACGGCCGCCACGTTCCACCCGGGGGTGTGCTCGAAGCACAGGTGCATGGGCACCAGGAAGCCGTGCTCGACCCGCATTTCCTGGCAGACCGTCAGGTCGAATTCGTCGTAGACCAGCGATTCGCACAGGTGCTGCGAGAATTCCAGGTGGCCGTCTATGGGCGGGAGCGGGCGCACGCCGAAGCCTTCGTCGGCGATGTCGTAGCGGTCGGCCGCGCCCACGGCGAAGGTGGGATACTTGTCGAAGAAGAAATCGGCGCCGTGGTCGTTGTAGACCATGATGGCCACGTCGGGCTTGAGTTCCTCCAGCCACTCGCGCACCGGGACATAGGCGTCGAACAGGGGACGCCAGGCCGGCGTGGCCTGCTTGCCGCGGTCGTAGGCCGCGCCGATGGAGGGCACGTGAGAGGTGCCTATGCCTGCGATGATGCGTCCCATGTCAGACCGCTCCCTTGTCGTTGCGGGTGGTCAGGAAGTCCTCGTAGCTTTCCCCGCGCATCCGCGCGCCCATGACATACAGGCCGTTGCCGGTGACCACGCCCAGCTTGAGCAGGAAATAGATGTTGGCGCCGGCGTCGAGCAGGCCGGTGAAATCGCGCGCACGTATCAGCGCCTTCTGCTCGTCGGACAGGCCGAAGCGCGTCATGTACGCCTCTTCATCCGCCCGGTAGGCGTCGCGGTCGGCGGCTTCGCTGAGCGAGTTGCAAAGCTTGTTGATGCGGTATCCCTTCCATGAAAGCCGCAGGTCGAAGACGTGCGAGTCGGCGATCGGCCGTGTCCGGTCGCGTTGGGGAAGTGCCATGGGCGATGCTCCTTGGGTAGAGGGAAAACGGCCAGGGCCGCGCCGGCGCGCGGCGTTGCGGCTGCTGTGCTTTTTGTGGAGAATGACTCTAGCTTTCATGTCCTTGATTGTTCTAATCAACCGCCGTCGGCGCAGGAGCGGCCATGTCCTTCGAGCAGCCCGCCAATTGCGAGGAACTCCTGAATTACCGGATCGCCAGGCTGCTGTCGGTCAGCGGGGCGCTGGTGATCCGGTTGTGCGAGGGCCGCTACGGCATCAGCCGGCGGGAATGGCGCCTGATCGCGATGCTGGCCGACTACGGCACGATGGCGCCTTCCGAGCTGGCCGAGCGCGCGCATACCGACCGGCCCCTGGTGTCCCGCGCCATCAGCGACCTGGTCGCCAAGGGGCTGGTGTCGCGGATCGGCCGCAGCAGCGACAGGCATCGCGTCGCCATCGAACTGACCGACAAGGGCAGGGCCCTGCATGCCGAACTTTTTCCCATCACCGCCGACATCAACGGCCGTATCCTCAAGGCGCTGCCACCGGAGGCAATCCAGGCGCTCGATGGCATGCTGGACGTCCTGACCGACACGGCCACGCGGCTCAACCAGGACTATCCGCTGAAGGAAAAGGCCGACCGCCGCAACGGCGGGAGCCGCCAGTTGGCTTCGTCCAGGCCGGACCTGGCGGACATCTGGTAGGCGGATGTTCCCGCGCGCCGGCGTCAATTGTTCGACGTCGCGCCCGACGCCTTGATCAGGCGTGCCCACTTCGCGATCTCGGCCTGCTGGAAGCGGCCCAACTGCTCCGGCGACGAAGCCGAGACCGTGAGGCCGTCCTGCACGAATGCGGCCCGCGTGGCGGGCTTGCCCATGGCGCGCGCGATTTCCTGGTTCAGCTTGAGCACGATGTCGGCCGGCGTGCCCTTGGGCGCGAACACCGAGAACCACAGCACGATCTCGTAGTCGGGCACGCCGGCCTCGATCATGGTCGGCAGTTCGGGCGCGGCGGGCGAGCGTTCGCGGCTGGTCACGGCCAGCGCCCGCAGCTTGCCCGAGCGCACGATGGGCATGCCGATGGCGACCGAGTCGAACAGGATGTCGGCATGGCCGCCCATGACGTCGCTGACCGCCTGCGCCGGACCGCGCGCGGGGATGTGGACCATGTCTATGCCCGCCAGCGACTTGAACAGGTCGCCCGACATGTGCCCGGAGGTGCCGATGCCCTGGGAGACGAAGTTGAGCGAACCGGGCTTGCGCCTGGCCAGCTGTATCAGTTCCTGCACGCTGTGCGCCGGCACCGAGGGATGCACCATGAGGACATTGGGCACCGTCGCCAGCAGGCTGACGGGCTCGAAGTCGCGCACCGCGTCGTAGGGCAGGTTGGCGAGCAGGGTGACGTTGATGGCGTGGGTCGCATGGGTGCCCAGCAGGATCGTGTAGCCGTCGGCCGGCGCCTTGGCCACCAGGTCGGCGCCTATGGTGCCTCCCGCGCCGGGCTTGTTCTCGACGATGACCGGCTGCTGCCAGGCCTCCTGCAGGTCGTGCGCCACGCTGCGCGCCAGCTTGTCGGTCAGTCCGCCGGGCGTGAAGGGGACGATGAAGCGGATGGGCCGGCTGGGATAGCCGTCGGCGGCGCCGGCACAGGCCTGCGTCGCCGCCAGGGCGAGCGCCAGGCCCGCCAGCAGTGACGAGGCACGAAGGAAACGAGGGTGCGGACGGTGGGACATGGTGGCCTCCTTGGCGGCACGCAAGCGGGTGGACGGGCAGGGGATGGGCTGGCGTCAGGACGCCGTCGAAGTGGCCGGGGCGGCGGCCGCCGAGTCGGCGGCTGCCATCTTCTCGATCATGCGGCGGGCACGGCTGGGGCCCGCGTCGATGCGCAGCCACGCCAGCTGCCGCACGCCGGTGGCATCCTGTTCGCGCTGCATGGCGGACACGATGACGTTGTCTTCTTCGAAGGTGCGGCCCATGTCGCGTATCAAGCGCTGGTCGAGTTCCTTGTCGTCCACGCCGAAGTTGCGCACGTGCAGCCAGAAGAAATGCGTGGCCGCATCCGTTTCGGGCGTCAGGAACTTGTAGCTGAACGCGCGCAGGCCGCGGTCCATGTTGGCTTCCGTGTGTTCCTGGCCGGCCTGCATCGTCACCACGTCCACGCGCGAGGTGCAGGGCGGGAAGAAGTGGTAGTACTGGCAGCGATCGGCCGGTCCGCTGAAGCTGGCGTTCCTGCGGTCGAGAGGGGGCGGCTCGGCATCGAGTGTCCAGCGGTAGGTCACGATGTGGCCCTCGCTTTCCTCGATGACGGGAAGTATGTCGCTCGATGCCGGATTGCCGATGGTGCCTGGATGGACGTAGGTCGTGTGCGCGGGGTCCTGGAGGTTCTCGACGATGTTCAGGTAGTGCGAGCGATGGTATTGGGGCTCGCCCCGGATGACCGTCCAGCCCGGCGTGCCATAGCGCTCGATGACGGGGATGAGCCGGGGGTCGGCGCGTTGCGCGTCTCCCATCCAGATCCAGGCGGCGCCGTATCTTTCCGTGATGGGAAAACTGCGGACCCGCGCGGCGGGCGGCACGTTCTCCTGGCCCGGGACGTGCACGCAAGCTCCGGTGCCGTCATAGCGCAGGCCGTGATAGCCGCATTGCAGCGTGTCGTCCACCACGCTGCCCAGCGACAGGGGGACGAGGCGGTGCGCGCAGCGGTCCAGCAGGGCGGCGAGCCGGCCGTCGCGCCGGCGGAAGGCCACGACGGGTTCGTCCAGTACCCGCCGGGCGAAGGGCCCGGTGCCGATTTCTGCGGTCCAGCCCAGTACGTACCAGGCATTGCGAACGACGTGCTCCACGGACGAATCTCCTTGAACCGGACCGCCACGGCGTGGCGGCTTCGATGCGGGAGACTCTATCGGCGGGGAAGTGAATTGTTCTATACAACGACGGGCGGGGGTTTTCCCGCCCGTCGCCGCGCCGGGCCGAGGGCCTGGGTCAGTACAGCACGACCGAGCGTATCGACTGTCCGCTCTTCATGAGGTCGAATCCCTCGTTGATGCGTTCGAGGGGCAGGGTGTGGGTGATGAGCTCGTCGATCCTGATCTTGCCGTCCATGTACCAGTCGACGATGGTAGGCACGTCGGTGCGTCCGCGGGCGCCGCCGAAGGCCGAGCCTTTCCATTCCCGGCCGGTGACCAGC